>JAZNVY010000029.1:0-6280 GCA_045593105.1 Eubacteriales bacterium | reverse complement strand
CGCCGCGATTGATGAACTTCTCGCTGCTTTCCCGATGGATGGGCATAATGGGTGCCTCACCCAGCAGTCCACCAAACGCCACGCTCTCGCCTACGTCCTTACCGATAGCAGGGATGACGCGAACGGCGGTGGTTTTATTATTGATGACACCGATGCTGATTTCATCAGCGATAATGGCAGAGATGGTGGAAGCGGGGGTATCGCCGGGGATGGCGATCATATCCAGACCCACCGAGCAGACGGCGGTCATGGCCTCCAGCTTATCCAGGGTCAGAACCCCTTCACCGGCGGCACGGATCATACCGGCATCCTCCGACACGGGAATAAAGGCACCGCTCAAACCACCCACATGGGAGGATGCCATGGTGCCGCCTTTTTTGACGGCGTCATTCAAAAGTGCCAGGCAGGCAGTGGTACCATGAGTACCGCAACGCTCCAGACCCATCTCCTCCAAAATATGCGCCACCGAATCTCCCACTGCAGGAGTGGGCGCCAAGGAAAGATCCACGATGCCGAAGGGCACGTTCAGGCGGCGGCAAGCTTCATTGGCCACCATCTGACCCATCCGAGTGATCTTAAAGGCCGTCTTTTTGACGATATCGGCAATTTCCGTAATATTCGCGTCCGGGTGCTTAGCGATGGCACTGCTGACTACGCCGGGGCCGGAAACACCCACGTTGATGACGCATTCACCTTCGCCCACGCCGTGAAAAGCACCGGCCATGAACGGGTTGTCCTCCGGCACGTTTGCAAATACCACCAGCTTAGCGCAGCCGATGGAGTCCTCCTCGGCGGTCGCCTCAGCGCACTCCCGGATGATCTCTCCCATCAGCTTCACCGCATCCAGGTTGATACCGGCTTTGGTAGTGGCCACGTTGATAGAAGAGCAGACTCGGCTGGTCTCTTTCAACGCCCGGGGCAGGGAGCGGATCAAATTGAGATCGCTCTCGGTGGCCATCTTATGCACCAGCGCAGAAAAGCCGCCCACAAAGTTGATCCCGCAAGCGATCGCCGCACGCTCCAGCGTCTTTGCAACCTTGACCATATCATCCACCGAATAGCCGGGGGTCACCAAGGCAATGGGGGTCACCGACACCCGTTTATTGATGATGGGAACGCCATAAGAACGCGCAATATCATCACCGATCTGAACCAGATTGCCGGCCAGGCGGGTGATCTTCTCATAAACACGCTCACAAAAAGAATCCACATCCCGATCCACACAGTCAAACAGGGAAATTCCCATGGTGATGGTACGGATATCCAGATGCTCCTCATCGATCATTTTAATAGTTTCTAAAATATCACCGTGATTCAGCATGGTTCCACCTCATCAGATCCGATGCATAGAGTCGAAGACATCCTCGTGCATTACATGGATGATCAGTCCCATTTCCTTGCCGGTGTCTTCCAGCTCTTTGGCGAGGGTGGCGAAGTCCTTTTCCGACTCCCGTACCTCTACCCACATGATCATGGTAAAGGTATCGTTACGCACCTTTTGGGTAATATCATTGATATTTACATTATTCTCGGCACAAATATTAGAGAGCCGGGCAATGATGCCCACCCGGTCGCGGCCGATGACAGAAATTACTGCATTCATGGTTCTACCTCTTTCTTTAATTTAATGATCTTATTCTATTATATTTGGGGTGAAAAATCAATCTCTTATTGAAAAATCCTATGATTATTGATAAAATAAGATTTAAAAGGAGGGATTCATTTGAATTCCGTTACATTAAGAGCATATGCAAAGATCAATCTGAGTCTGGACGTAGTGGGAAAGCGCGAGGATGGCTATCATCTTTTGCAATCAGTCTTCCAGGGCATCTCCCTCTACGATGACGTCGCGGTGCGCCGCGAGGAGGGAAACGGCGGAATTTGCATCCGGTGCAATCTCCCCTACATCCCCACCGACGAGCGCAATATCGTTCACAAGGTCGCAACCGCCTTTTTTAAGGCGGCGGAGATCCCGGAATACCAGATCACCATCGAATTAAAAAAGACCATCCCCTCCGGGGCAGGTCTGGGCGGCGGCAGCGCCGACGGCGCGGCAGTCTTCTCCGCCCTTTGCCGACTTTATAAGAAATCTTTTACAATTCAAGAGGCGACGGAGCTTTTGGTTCCCCTGGGCGCTGACATTCCGTTCTTTCTCTACAGCGGCACCATGCTGGCGGAGGGCGTGGGCGAAATTCTCTCCCCGGCGCCTAAAATGCCGGACTGCTACATCGTATTGGCCAAGCCCAAAGCCGGTGCCAGCACCAAGCAGATCTTCGGCAAGCTGGCGGAGGTTGGCATCCCCCGGCATCCCGACACCCCGGCGGTTCTGAAGGCCTTGGAGGAAGAAAACCTGGAGCAGTTGGCAGAGGCTACCGGCAACGTATTAGAATACGCTACCATCCCCCTCTGCCCCGAGATCGGCAAACTGAAGGAGGCCATGCGGCGGCAGGGCGCGATCTTAAGCCTGATGACCGGAAGCGGATCCACCGTCTTCGGTCTTTTCCGGGATGAAAAGACCGCACGGCAGGCCATGAAAGCCCTCCGGGCACTGACCCGCAACGTCTATCTCACCCGACCGATTTGCCGACCGATGAAGACCCAATAAAAAGGAGGGAACCCGGATGAAGTCACCTCAAGAAAAGACGTATTTAAGCAAATATTTGATCCGTTCGCCTCATTCCGACGTGATCTTTATAAAAGACTTTACCGTCTTCTTCATCAACGAAGAAAAAGGGCTCCGCAAGAAAATCATCGACCGCGACGGGACGATCCTTGAATTCCCCGGCATCGAATATACCGATCGGCTCCAGGCAGAGCTTGGCAAGCAGGAGATCGAGCCCATCGTGAAGTATGAAGCCTCCTTTGAAAAGGTCGATGACGAAAGATTTATCATGGTCTGGACCGTACGTCCCGACGGCAGATATTGGATGGATTCCTGGGGCTTTGGCGGAGAAGATTACGAATCGCTTTCCCTCTATACCTATATTAATTCCAACGGTGATTTCGTCATGCCCTTTAAGGAAGATCTGACATGAATCGGGAAAAGAATAAAATGAAAATCGTATTTTTGGACTTTGACGGGGTATTGAATTCGGAAAAATATCTCCATCGATGCGGAAAGGAGGGCCTTGCAATCGATCCCTCCAAAATGGTCTTATTAAAGCAAATCATAGACGCAGCGGGCGCCGCCATCGTGCTAACCACCTCCTGGCGGGAGCACTGGGAGAGCTGCGACGAAAAATGCGATCCGATCGGTCGGGCGATCAATCATATTTTTCATCAATTCGATCTGCGTATTTTTGATAAAACCCCGTCCTTACGCCAAAGCCGCGAGGAGGAGATCGGGGCATGGCTTAAAGCCCATGCGGAGATCGAAAGTTTCGCCGTGTTGGACGACCGCTTTTTGGATTCTGAATTAATAAGAGGACATTTCGTAAAGACTGCCAACTATTTGGACGGCTTGGATGAAACAAACGTGGAAAGGGTAATTGAACTATTATCATGAAACAGACCGTATTACTGACCAAGATCCTTAATAATGCAGAAGCAATAAAAAATGAATGCAACGCCACGGAGCTCAGCGCCTCTCATATTGCGGTGGCGTTCGCGGACTTCTGCGCGGCGAAGTATATCGGCTTTTCCATATCGGACACGACGATCTATCCCCATTGGTACGAGGAAGAGCGGCTTCGCTTACTCTACGAGCAGGTCTTGAAAAATATTTCTTACTTCAGACTTCGCTTGAAAAAATCCGCCCGAGAGGGAGCGGCCGAGGCACCCTTTGATTTTTCTTCATGCGAAAAATTCGCCGCCTTACGGGGGCACGATACCCTTTCCGCCGACCTGGTCTTGCTCTGCGTTTTAAAGGAGCTGATGGAGCAATGCAAGCCCGTTTATCGCGTCGCGGTCAGTGAGGAGACGATCATTCCGCTTTTGGAATACGTGGATGCCAATATTCTGGATTATACCGCCAAAAAGGTGGAGGCGGTCTGCGATGAATTGATGAAAAAGGCCGCTACCGCCGCCGCCAAGCGAGATTGGAAGCCGGCGGAAAAGTTTGCGGAGCCGACGACGCTTTCCACTCTGTTTTTTGAGAAGATCGAAATGCAGCGGTCTGACAAAATATGCACCCTGAGATTTCCTAAATTCTTCGGCACTGCCGATTTAAGAGTCTCTATTCATCAGGTGGACGGCGTCTATTATATGCACGACAACGGATGCGTCATCCGCCATCTGGCAAGGCGCTTGCAGGATCCCCAAAAGCTGGAACGGGCGCTCAAAAAGGTATGTCATCCATGCTGGATGGACAAGGGAAGAATTACCGGCAATTTTGTTGCCGTATCCAGTTTTCTTTATTATCTGCAGAGGCTGGTATTTATCGCCCATGCAGACCTTTACTATCCAAAGGCCGAAAAGCCCTTATACTATAAAGATAAGAGTTATATTTATCAAGATGCCGGGAAGGCCGATGCGATGGATGAGGCGCTTTTATTAAAAGAGCTTCAAAACGGCATCCATTTTGAATACGACGAAAACCAAGGGCTTTATTGCTGGCTGGATACCAGATATTCTCTTTTCTCCGGCAAGGCTTCCTTTTTAATTGAGACCCTTGAAAAGGGGCAGATCCGTATCAGCGACCGAAAAAAGGGACTGGTGGAGGGCGAGATCTTTGAGGCGTTCTACTGGGACAATGACGATCTTCGGCCCTACCATAAATTCATCGCAAAGATCGCCGACCGGTTTGGCGCGGAATTTGATGGAAAGAATCTTTATCTGACCGATAAAAACGAACGCTTTGCCGCCGCAATTTTCAAGTTCTTTAATCTAGCGGTCTTACTCTCCGAATTTGGTCATGATATTGCGTTACCTAAAGCAAGAAAGCGAGTGAAACGGGATGCGTGATCATAAAAAACTGTTTGTCGTATCGGACGTGCACGGTCATTGTACCTTGCTGAAGGAGGCGCTCGAACGCGCCGGATTCGACAAAGACGATCCCCGGCACCTCCTTGTCTGTTGCGGCGATTATTTTGACAGAGGAAACGAAAACGTTGAAGTCTTGAAGTTTTTCGAAAGAATAAAGCATAAGGTGTTACTTAGAGGTAATCACGAAGATATGCTTGATTTACTCTTTCAAGACGGAAGAATACTGCCTCATCATAGAAAAAACGGAACGATGATTACCCTTGAAAATTTCTTTGGCAAGTACTTCTTCAACCCTCTTGATGACACTATAGATTTTTCAGGTAAAACACGTACGGTTGACCGAATTTGTGAGTTTATTGATGAAACGATAAATTATTATGAAACGGAAAACTTTGTGTTTGTACATGGGTGGTTGCCTGAAAACGGAAAAACAAAAGAGGGACGAATAAATGTATCCGATTTAAATTGGACCGAAGCAAGAAAGATGCGCTGGACAGACGAATATACAGGCAGACGACCTCTGGAAGATAAAACGCTGGTTTGCGGACATATGCCTTGCTTTTATGCAAATGAGGTTGATAAAAACCGCTCTAAAAATGATGCAGACATTTTTTATGGAAACGGATTTATCGCCATTGATGGCGGAACATTTGATTCAAAACAAGTAAATGTTTTAGTTCTTGAAGAAAATATCTCGGAGGCGGATTTGTATGAATAATGATAATACCCGGTCACCTGACAGTGCTGACCGCTTAAAATTTCTTGAATATAAGAAAGCTGCTTCCTCCGGTGATGCAGCCGCCCAAAATGCTTTGGGATATCGTTATCATACCGGAAAGGGTGTAGAACGTGATTTTGACGAAGCGGTAAAATGGTATACGCTCGCTGCCAAACAGGGCTTTTCAAAAGCACAGGCTAATTTAGGCCTCTGTTATGAAGCAGGACAAGGCGTTGAGAAAAATGAGACCGAAGCAGTAAAGTGGTATACGCTTGCTGCTGAGCAGGGATATGCCAAAGCACAATGCTGTTTGGGCGTGTGTTACCAAAATGGCAATGGCATTGAGAAAAATGAAACAGAAGCAGTAAAGTGGTATACGCTTGCTGCCCAGCAAGGACTTGATCGTGCACAATGTTGTTTGGGTACGTGTTACTATAATGGACATGGCGTTGAGAAAAATGAAACAGAAGCAGTAAAATGGTATACACTTGCTGCCCAGCAAGGACACGCTCATGCGCAATGTAATTTGGGTTGGTGTTATGAAAACGGCTGTGGCATTGAGAAAAATGAGACCGAAGCAGTAAAGTGGTATACGCTTGCTGCCCAGCAAGGACTTGATCGTGCACAATGTTGTTTGGG
>JAZNVY010000028.1:0-6290 GCA_045593105.1 Eubacteriales bacterium | reverse complement strand
GCAGAGAAAGCCCTTAGCTTTGCCGGCAAGCACCGCATCCCCACCACCGTCGTTTCCGGCGTGTTGGTTCTTTGGATGCTGATGTCCGTCATCACCGGCAGCAGCCACGAACTCAGCGTCCTGGAGGACGGTGCAGAGATCGACGCATTTCACGCGATCCTGACCGATGACGAAGCACTTTTGAAAAAAGCGGGCATCACCTTATTGGAGGGTGATGAAATGGCCGTCACCGAGGAGGGAGGTCAAGTGACCCTCTCCATCAAGCGTGCCTTCCCCATCACCATCCAAGCGGACGGTCAGACGTCCACCGTCCTGCTGGCAAGCGGAACGGTTGCCGACGCTCTGGCAAAGGCCGGCTTGACCTGCGGCGAGCAGGATCTTCTCAGCCCTGCTGCCGATACCCCCCTTGCAAAAGAAATGACCGTCACCCTGGATCGGGTCACCAACGGTGAAGTGATCGAAAAGGTCGCCATCGACTACGAAACCAAAAAGATCACCACCAACGACCTTTACGAAGGTCAGACCGAAGTTCAGCAAGAGGGTGAAAAGGGCGAAAAACTCATGACCTACTCCGTGACCTACGTCAACGGCGAGGAAAGCGAGCGGAAGCTGATCAGCGAAGAGATCACTAAAGAACCGGTAGAAAAGATCGTTCGCGTCGGCATCAAGGTTCGTTCGTCCTTCAAAAAGACCTCTTCCACCCCCAGCACCTATAAAAAGGTCATCGCCATGACGGCGACTGCCTATTCTGCAGGCGGCTATACCGCCTCCGGTCTGCCGGCTCAGGTCGGCGTCGTTGCAGTGGATCCGAAGGTCATCCCCTTGGGTACCAAAGTCTACGTGGAAACCGCTGACGGAAAGTACATCTACGGCACCGCAATCGCCGCAGATACCGGCGGCGCCATCAAAGGCAATAAGATCGACCTTTGCGTCCATACCCGCAAGGAAGCGTATAAATTCGGCCGCAGAACGGTCAACGTTTATATCTTATAATTGAATAAATATCCCCCCGCTATGCGGGGGGATATTTATTGTTATTTTATGAAGTCTTCAAAGTAAACCTTTTTCACTTGAAAGACCTTTCCATTCAAATAAGAAAGGAAATGCTCCTCCGGCAGGATGAATTCCAGCTTATAAGCATAAAGCGCCTGATGGCGGAAGGGCAAGCCCTTATTGCCGGCAGCGGTTCCGTATTTCAGATCCCCTGCCACCGGATGCCCTTCATGGGCGAGATGGGCGCGGATCTGATGGGTACGACCGGTCACCAATTCGATCTCCAGAAGGGAGCAGCGCTCTGCCTCCCGAAGTACCCGATACCGGGTGATGATCTCCTTATACCCCTCCTCCGGATGATCCCGCACCGTCACCAGGTTTTCCTTGGCATCCTTTTTGAGATAAGCGTGCAGGGTGGCTTGCTTTTTAGAAAAGCGACCCAATGCCAAGGTGAGATAATGCTTTTTCACCTGTCGATGCTTGACGATCTCGTAAAGCGCACGGCCGGCAGCGGCGTTTTTCGCAATGATAACGATACCGCCGGTATTCTGATCCAGCCGATTGCAAAGTGCCGGGGTAAAAGAGAGTTCTTTTTCCGGATCATACTCGCCCTTTTCATAGAGATAAAGCAAGACGTGATTGATCAGCGTATCCCGACTTCCATGGGTATCCGCATGGACGGGCACGCCGGGCTTTTTATCCACCAGCATGAGATTTTCATCCTCATAGACGATGGAAAGCGCCGGGCGATACCCAATGGAGCGGAAATCTGCATTTTTTTGCGTAAAGAATTCATCGTTGATATAAAGCTCCACCAGATCCCCCGCCTGCAGACGGGTATTCCCCTCTGCACGCTTGCCGTTGACCTTGATGGCTTTTTTACGGAGATATTTATACATCAGTGACGGGCTTAAATTTCCCGCCACCTTTTGTATAAATTTATCCAGACGCTGATCCGCGTCGTTAGCGGTTACGGTAAAACTTCTCATTTAAAACTCCAGATCATCTGCGCATGTTTGGGCTTTTTTCGGATGGTCCACTTATACCAGATCTTCTTAAAGAGATTAACTCCTCGGAAACTGGTCTTATCCAGCGCCCGAACGTACGCCGCCACCGCCTGCCGCTCTTCTTCCGCAATTTCCGCCTCAGAATAAAGGGCTTTTTGCAGAATAGGCACAATGGCAGAAAGAGAAAGCGGTGCCAGCTCCAGATTATCCGAGCGGCGTGCAAAGTCTTCCAGCAGCTCACCCTCGAAGAACTTAAAGCCGCGCATCTGCATCAACCGAAGGATCAGATAATATCCGCGCCGTACGCCCTTTGCAGGCTTCGCGCGCAGCATACGTTCGATTCCCTTGCGATGATTCCATTCCGTCAGCAAAAGGAATGCCAGCAGGATCAAGATCGCGATCACGATACGAACGGCCAACAGGACGTACTTCGCCCAGTTGCCCTTCAGGTTCTCATTGATCAGGTTGGCCAAAGGATCCTTCTCCTCCTGGGGCTCCTTAGGATCGGGCAGTTCTTTGGGGAAGCTGTTATATTCCTGAACGCCGGCATATTCCACCTCAATGGTGGGATCTTCCAGCTCCTTGCCCTCATCCACGGTGGTCAGCAGATGATAATTCCGCTCCACGCCGTAGCCGGGCGTAGGATCAAAGGAAAGCCAACCCATTCCCTCAAAATAGACTTCTACCCAAGCATGGTAGTTATAGTCCATGATGTCGGCCGCGTATTGATCCACGTTCTGATAGTACGGCGTCGCATAATAGCCGGTAACCACCCGTGCCGGATAACCGATGCTCCGCAGCATAGACACCATGGAGGAAGCAAAGAGGGTGCAATATCCCTCTTTCTTCTCATTTTGGAAAAGGAAGTAATTAATATAATCGTATGCATTGGCCTCGGTGCCATCAGCACGGGACAATCGCAGTTTTTGATTGGAATACTGATAATTCTGACGCAAATACCGCTCAATGGCCTGTACGTGCTGCAGCTTCGTGGAATAAGGCTTGACGATCTCCCGGCTCAGCGAGGTGACCCGATTTTTCACCTCATCGGGCAGATCCAGGTACTGGCGATAGACCAGACTGTTATATTCCATCTCGCGGCTCATATAGGGGTCGTTCTCCCCATGCATGGCGCGGATCATCATGTAGCTCTGCAAAGCCTTATCGAAATTGGTCAGATAAATGTTGCTGGAAAACACTGGCGACGCCACCCGGAACATATAAGACCGGTCTCCCGGCTTATCATTGGCGACCAGAATCGTATCACCCTCCCGCTCAAGGGAAGAATAATCGCCGATGGGAATTCTGGTAGTAATACCGCCGGGCAAGCCCAAAAGATCACTGGACTTATAGTGCGGATAAACGGTGATCTGATCGGTGATATATCCTTCCTCTTCGCTCTCCACGTTATCTAAACCGGACTTCAAAGGATCCCCGTGGGGAGCAGTCAAGCTGAGATAATTATAGTACTGCATATACTCGCAGAAATCATAGTAAACGTTATCGGCAAGGTCTTCTTCAAATTCCTTGTCCCATACGGTCCATCCATCCTCCGTAAGGTCCGTCATGGTACGATAGCGCAGATAGATCGGCGTGCCGGTCTGGCTGGTCACCGTCAGCACCTTCAGCCGGCGCCACATGGGCACCTGCATGCTGAGGGTCTCCCCCTCCTCCATATAACCGGCCACGTTTAGCTGCCGCTCGTAGGTCTTGCGGAAGACGACGTTCAGCGCATTCTCCGAGAGGGTATCCAGCTTTTCCCGGAACTGATCCATCTGCAGGATCGGGCGGGTATAGATAAATGCCGCGGTGCCGATGGTAATGACCAGCATAACTGCCGCCACGACAACGCCGAAGCTCCCGTGCCCGGCGGCAAAATCGAAGCGTTCCTGGGTCGAAAGGAATTTTCTTTTCTTTCCCTTTTTCTCGCCCTTTACTTTTTTCTGCCGAACTTTTTTGATCCGCACCCGACCCATCTGCTGGACGATGCTTTGACCGTAGCAGCCGATCAGCGCGGATAAAAAGATACTGAATGCGATGTAATGGGGCACGATTCCATAGAAAAAGAAGGGCACCAACCCAACGCCCGGCACGATAAACGCCACCATGATGGGGACACGGCGGAAAAGCGCCAGCGCAAAGAAAAGCGCCGCGATCAGGGAAAGGAGAATGACCGCCGTATAAAAATACCGCTGGAGAACGTTGGGATTTGCCAAAATATTCTCCAGATCCATGGTCATATAGTTAACGTAGCTATTATAGTTGGGCTGAGAGGCCAAGAGATGAATGGTATAGTTATAGCACACCTCCAACGCACGCCAAAGCCCGGCATACATCGGGAAACTGACCTTATAGGTCACCAGCGAAAGGGCGGCGATCCCGCCGGCAATGCTGAAAAAGACCCGTTTATACCAAACCATAAAGATCATCAGCCCAAAGCAGAGGGCGGTGATGGCTATGACTGCCGCCACGGGGATTCCCATATCCAACGCCGTGGTATTGCAGAAGATATAGCCCAAAAGGCCAAGGTAAAGCAAAAGGACCTCCAGCGCAATACCGATGCCGTTGCTCTTCCGTTCCGCGGTCACTTGAGGCTCGACCCGGATCGGTTTCAGATGTTTAGTTGTTATTTTATGCATGCTTTTCCATCTCCGTCAAGGTCAAGATCTTCATATTAGCATCCAACTCCGCTTCCGGAACGGGACGCACTAAAAGCAATTGTTTTTCGCAGTTGATGCCTCTGAGATAAGGCTCCATCCGCTCTCTCAGCCGCTCCGCCGGCATGGAGGAAATGACGTAGATCGCACCGCCCTGCAGTGCCTGCACGTCCAGCTCCGCCAAAGAGTCTTCCAGCGAGCCGCCTTCCATCATCGGGGTCATTGCAAACTCATCCGATGCCGCCAGATGCTCCTCCGGAGAGGTAATGCTCTGGTGATAAAGCATCGTGCTGTACGTCGGATAGCCTAAGGTACTGCGGATGCCTTCCTCCGCCAAGCGGGCAGTCAGCTCCAGCGCGACTTCCACCACGCAGTCGGTCAGCCGACGGTTGGTCAGCCGATCCTCCTCGTAGGGGAAAAGGTCCGCCAGCACCATGATATTATCGCAGGAGTTTTCCCAATAGGTCTTGACGATCATCTTGGAAAGACGTGCCGATAGCTTCCAGTGCACCTGGCGCAGGGTATCGTATTCGTTGAATTCGCGGATGCCTGCCATATCGCCGTTGAACTTGGTCTCATGACCGCCGGCAGTCTGGGTATTCTCCTGCTCCTGGCGAGAGGCCTGCACCGGCAGCTCCATCCGGATCGGACGGGGATCCACCACCACGATACTGCTCTTGTTCAGCTTCTTTTTGATGCTGAAGAGCTTCAGAAAATCATAAAAGATCACCGCATCTGCGCCCACTTTATAGAGACCGCGCACCCTAAACTGCAAGGGGATATCCAGATAGGTCGTACCGAAGGCACGGTAATGAACCACCGCATAACCGGGCACCGCCCGATCCCCTTCGGGACTGTTGACCTGCAGGATGAACTTCATCATCGGCAGCATCAAGGGCGTCTTGCTGGTGATCTTTACCCGAAAGGAAAAGTTCTTCAGACGATGCTCCCGGGCAGAGACGGGATCCGGCTCCACCTTCACCAAAGCCAGACTAAGCAAAAGACCGCCCAGCGAGATCAGCGGAATTAATAAAACCACCGCCAGCGTGAAAAGGGAGATGGAATCGTAAAGCGCCTGAGAGAAGACGAACGCCGTGATCAACAGCGCAAGATAAATCAAACGTGAACGAGCCATAATAACGGTTCCTTACTTCACGATGGGCGCCTTGACGGCGTCCTTCAAAGTGGCCAGCAGCTGCGCTGCGGTCATCCGCTCGATCTTGGCTTCGGGAGCCAGCATGATACGGTGAGAGACCACCGCCTCGTACATCTCGCTTACGTCACGGGGAATGACGTAGTTCCGGCCGTCCAGCATGGCAGCGGCGCAAGCAGCGCGCATCAAGGCCAGAGAAGCACGGGGAGAAGCGGCCAGCGCCACCAGCTTGTTCTCACGGGTAGCGCAGACCAGGCGCACGATATACTCCAATACGGCAGGATCCACAAAGATCTGCTCCACCGTCTTTTGCATCTCGATGATTTCTTCGGGGCTGGATACGGCCTCCACATTCTCCATGGGGTTGATCCCATGACGGTCGCCGATGATCCGCGCCTCTTCCTCTGCATTGGGGTAGCCCATCGACATCTTCATCAGAAAACGGTCGAGCTGTGCCTCCGGCAGGGGATAAGTACCGAC
>JAZNVY010000027.1:0-4653 GCA_045593105.1 Eubacteriales bacterium | reverse complement strand
ATAATTATGAAAGCGCCCTGGCCACCATCCTGATCGGCAATAACCTGGTGAATATCGCCTCCGAATCGGTGGCGACGGTGATCGTCATCACTCTTTTGGGTGAGTCCAACGCCTGGGTCGCCACCATCGCCATGACGGTGCTGGTGCTGATCTGCGGCGAGATCGTGCCGAAGGTCGTGGCTAAGACCATGCCGGAAACCTTTGCGACCATCTTTGCCATTCCTCTCTACGTACTTTCTATCATTACAAAACCGTTGGTCATCCTGGTGGATGGGTCTATGAAGGTGATTTCTCTGCTCTGGAAGCGCGGTGTGGATAATTCCCCCTCGGTGACGGAGGAAGAGCTGGAGACCATTATTGATACGGTAGAGGATGAAGGCGTCATTGACGAGGATAAGTGCGAGCTGATCCAAAGCGTCTTTGATTTCGGAGACGTGCAGGCTTACGAGATCATCACGCCGCGCGTGGATATGCTGGCTATTGATATTGACGCCCCCCGGGAGGAAATGATCGAGACCGTTTTAGGTTCCCCCTATTCCAGAATTCCGGTCTATCGGGATACCATTGATAATATTGTCGGCGTCCTTCACGTCAACCTGGTCTTAAAGGATCTGACCGAGGATCGGGATGCGAATATCCTTTCTTCCTTGATGCCGGCAGTTTACGTGCATAAGACCATGCCGCTGGACGACGTTTTGAGCACCATGCGCAAGCAGCGCAGCCATCTGGCCATCGTCACCGATGAATACGGCGGCGTTATGGGCATCCTTACTATGGAGGACGTGCTGGAGCAGTTGGTCGGCGATATTTGGGACGAAAGCGATGAGATCGACCCGGAGATCGTAGAGATCTGTGAGGGTTGCTTTGAGATCGACGGTGATATGCGGATCGAAGATTTCTTCGATGAGATCGACTTCGACGATCGGGACTTTGACGATGATAACGCCACGGTGGGCGGATTTGTCGTTGAGCTCTTAGGACGGTATGCCAACAAAAAGGATACGGTGACCTATGAAAATATAGTATTTACCGTATTGAAGGTGGAGCGCCGCCGGATCGTGAAATTAAAGGTTCAAGTCCTTCCCCCTGCGGAGGAAGAGGAAGAAGATTAATTTCAGACTGTCAAAAAAGTCTCCGACCATAGAAAATAAAAATAAAAAAGGTTGCATCATGCAACCTTTTTTATTTATTATTGTTTTTTCGGATATTTCCGTCGGTATAATAAGCCACGTACCGCTTTTCACCTACGTTCAGGCAGATTCCAGAAAGATTCATCAGCTCCCCCGCCTTGATATCCTTTAGAGGGTGGCGAAAAAGGATTTGGTTTCCGCAGGAAATGATCAAGGTTTCCTCCGCAATGCTGAAAGCGCCTTCCCGACCCAGGATCCGCTCCTGGTAGGTTTTGGGGTCTCGCTCGGAGAAGGAGGAGATGCCGCGCTTATCCAGTTTTCGCAGTAACGCTAAATTACTGTCGTTTTCTTTCTTCTTTTTAAATAATCCCATGCTCTTTCGCTCCTTTTCCTCTATTATAATTCATCCGTGTGCCCTTTGCAAGCCCCTCTTGCTTTCCGGGCAAAAATGTGTTATAATATCCGCACAAAGTCGCTGTAAGACTAGAAAATTGCGGTTTGCGGATATTATCCGATGTCCAACCTATGAAAGAATGAAAAAGGAGAATGACGATGCCGGAATTAGGCGGATTGCGAGAGATAGCGGACGTAAAGGCGCTGATCCTTTACCTGCTGAAAGAGGCAGACTGCGTCCTCAAGGAGGGGCAGTTGACCGATGTCATGATGGCAGACGGATTGGTGGAATATTTTGATTATGCCCAGGCAGTCGAGCAGCTCTTGATGAAAGGGATGATCGATATTGCCTCCTTAGACGAGACCGGCAGCTACCGCATCACCAAGCAAGGTCTTTCGGTGGTGGAAGAGTATGAGCAGCGCCTGCCCCATAACGTGAAGAGTAAGACGCTTGCCGCCTTGAAGGCAACCCTGCGGCAGAAGCAGGAGGACGATCAGATCTATGCAGAGATCGAGCCGTCGGATAGCGGATTTTCCGTCACCTGTACCATCCGTGAGGGGGGAGAGGTCATGCTTTCTTACCAGGTGCTGGTTCCCGATCGCAAGGATGCTTATTACGTGGCGGAGCGGTTCCGGGAGAACCCCTCCGGCTATTATCAAAAAATCATGGAAATCGTCTTGAATGAAGACCTCTTCAAAAAAGGAGAATGAAAATGAGAAATATTTGGCATGATATTGACCCCAAGCGGATCGACCCCGAGGATTTTGTGGCGGTCATTGAGATCTCCAAGGGCAGTAAAAAGAAATACGAGTTGGATAAGGAGACCGGGCTGATCATGCTGGATCGGGTACTTTATACCTCTACCCACTATCCGGCAAACTACGGCTTTATTCCGCGCTCTTACGGTGACGATAACGATCCCTTGGACGTTTTGGTGCTCTGCACCGAGGAGCTGGAGCCGCTGACCTTGGTGCGGTGCTATCCCATCGGGTATATCAATATGCTGGACGACGGACGGCGGGATGAGAAGATCATTGCCATTCCCTTTGCCGATCCCACCTATAATCAGTACCAGGATATTAAGGATCTGCCGCCTCATATCTTTGATGAGATGAAGCATTTCTTTGCCGTCTATAAGGCGCTGGAGGATAAGGATACCGTTTCCGGCGAGGTACAGGGCAGAGAAGCGGCCGTTAAAGTCATCCAAGAGGCTTTGGATCACTACGTAGAGCATTTTTGCAGATAAATAAAACGGATGCGATTAATCGCATCCGTTTATTAATTCTTTCTCTAAAAGGCGGATCATGATGGAGGTATTCAGCTCCATGGCATCAATGGGGTAGATGGCGGCGATCCGTTCGTTGTAAAACTTCTTCTTGAAGAAATCCATTGCATCCGCGTGACTGCCGCCGTTTTTGAGGATGGTCACGATCTCTTCCGCCGTTTCCACCGCACTTTTCTCTGCGTTTTGCAGGTAAAAGGCGGTTTTTTCTTTGCTCAAAAGTCCATGGTGGGGAAGGAGCAATCGCTCGATGGGGAGCCGCGTCGCTTTCCGGATGGAGTCCAGAGTGATCTGATAGCCGATGAGATAGGAGGGGATGACGGTCTTCTCGCCGTCATAGACGCCCAAGGTCTCGCAGCTGAGTAGGATCTTTTCCTGCTCTAAATAATAGCCGATGGAGCATCGGGTATGTCCCGGCAGATTAACGACGGTGAATTTCATATCTCCGGCCTGCACGGAATCTCCGTCCCCGACGGGGATATCGACGCGCAACCCGTCGATGAGATCTTCATATTCCGTCACACCGCACTTAGTGGCAAATTTGCGATCCAGATCACGCATGACGCTTTTGGCGGAGTCTTTTTGAAAGATCTTAACGGCGTACTCTCCTGCCACCACCTTGGCGTCCGGCCAATATTGCAGGGCATAGACCGAGCCTAAGGCGTGATCGTAGTGGGAATGGGTCAGAAAAATATAGTCCAGCTTGCGCGCTCCCAGTTCCTTTTTGATGTTATCGGCCACTTGATAGCCGGTGAAGGCGAAGCCGGAATCGTAGAGGATGGCGGTCTTTCCGTCGTCGATGAGAAAGGCGCTGTCGCCGGGAACCGCCCGGACATCGGTGATTTTTAAGGTTGCCATGTGTCGCTCCTTTGTTTTTTTATATATTACCATATTGCCGATAATTTTACAAGGAAATTCGTTGACTTTCAGGGATTGGTATGCTATACTCTTGGCGGAATTTGAGGAAGGAGAATGAGGAGATGCGCTTAAAGATCAGTCCGGATGCCAAAAAGGCCATCATGCTGGGCGGAACCTGCTCCGTATCTTATCTGGCGGTATATATTGCCCGTAACGTACTGAGCGCCGTGACGCCGCAGATGACCGAGAGTGGTGCTTTTACTACCGAGAGCATCGGAACGCTATCGTCCATTTATTTCATCACCTACGCCTTCGGTCAGTTGATCAACGGCATTATCGGCGATAAAATTAAGGCAAAATATATGATCAGCTTCGGCTTGATTTTGGCAGGAATCTGCAATCTGTTGTTCCCGTTTTTGAAGGAACATATGTTGTTGGTCGATATTGCTTACGCACTGACCGGCTTCTTCTTAGCAATGATCTATGGGCCGATGAATAAGGTGGTGGCGGAAAACGTAGATCCTATCAACGCCACCCGATGCAGTATCGGCTATACCTTCGCCTCCTTTTTTGGTTCGCCCTTGGCAGGAATCCTCGCTTCTCTATTAGTATGGCAAAAAGTATTCTCCATCAGCAGCGTCATGCTGCTGGTGATGGGCGTCATCACCTTTTTGATCTTTCTTGCATTTGAGAAAAAAGGGATTATTGAGTATAATAAGTTTAAAAGAAAGACGGATACGCCCGGCGGTGGAATTAAGGTATTGATCGAAAATCAGATCATCAAATTTACGCTGATCTCCATCCTGACCGGCGTGGTTCGTACCACCGTGGTCTTCTGGCTTCCGACCTATATTTCTCAGTATCTCGGCTTCTCAGCCGAAACCTCTGCCCTTCTTTTCACCGCATCCACGCTGGTCATTTCGCTGACTACCTTTATTGCGATCTTCGTTTATGAACAGTTGGGGCGGAATATGGATCTCACCATCCTG
>JAZNVY010000026.1:0-2224 GCA_045593105.1 Eubacteriales bacterium | reverse complement strand
AAGGGACTGATCTATGATACAGATCTTGAACCAATTGCAGGAAATCAGCCCTGCCGGTATCTGGTCGTAAATCCGAGGGATTTTTCGAGAGAAAACTTGAATATTTTGGCGGAACAAACCGGTGTTGATCGAGAAAGTTTATCTAAAAGGTTAAAGAAAGAAACACCGTTTGTATTGAAAACCACGTCTGAAGCAGAAACATTGCCGGGGGTGTTCGTCTTCGAAGGAACAAAACGATACAGTGGGGTCGCACCTCATCTATTGGGCTATCTTGATAGTGCAGGAGAGGTGGGGTTATCCGGTATTGAAAAAGAATTCGATGATTATTTGAGCCTTTTTTCCTCTACGGTTTATATATCCTATGAAAAAGATGCAGTTTTGGGGGCGATTGCCGGCCTGGGGATGGAGCAGCAGGAGACAAAAACTTCTGAAAACGGTGTGGTTTTGACGTTGGATGATGCGCTGTGTCTGCAACTAAATCAGTCAATGGAAAAATATATTGAGAAGGGTGCCGGTATCGTCATGGATTGCCAAACAGGAGAAGTTAAAGCGATTGCATCCCGTCCAACCTATGATGAGGAACAGATTGCTTCTTATTTGAAATCCACAGATGGAGAATTGATCAATCGCGCTTTTTCGGCGCAAACAGTAGGTTCTGTTTTTAAAATTGTAATAGCCGCATGTGCTTTAGAATGTGGCTTAGAGAATTTTAAATATTTTTGCAACGGCGGAATTATGATCAACGAACGAACGCTGGCTTGTCACGACCACAATGGACACGGAGAAATTGGGATACAAGAGGCAATGGCACAATCTTGTAACGCATATTTTATTGCACTCGGACAAATGCTTGGCTATGATCGGGTGGTTGAGATGGCAAGACGCTTTGGTTATGGCGATGAGATTGAAATCGTAGGCTCAATTTTCGCTTCTAAAGGCAGTTTGCCTGCCAAGAGCAGTAATTTATCTCTTGCAAACTTTTGCATTGGACAGGGCGAATTAACGGCCTCTCCAATGCACGTGGCGATGATGACGGCAGTAATTGCAAACGGGGGAGTAATGCCCAAAGCATCGGTCTTTAAAGGTTTCTATTTAAACGGAAACATAAAAACAGAGGAACGATCAGAGGATGAAAACGTGGTTATTTCTGCAGAAAATGCGGAAAAGCTACGTCAATATTGTGTTTATGCAGTAGAGCACGGAACCGGACAAAGCGCCTTGCCTTCAATCGGTTCGGCCGGAGGAAAAACATCCAGTGCACAAACCGGAATTGTAGAAAACGGAGTTGAAAAACTCAACGTCTATTTTACCGGCTTTTATCCGGCTGAAAATCCAAGGTACGTTATCACGATATTTGCTGAAGATGGGATCTCCGGCGGAAAGACCTGTGCACCGGTGTTTCGGGAACTTTGCGAATTCATTGCATCAAAAGACGGAGTGAGAAAATAACACTTGTTTTTCCTTGAAGGGTGTAGTATACTAAAATTAATATAAGTAGTGATATTATACCATTGAAAGGAGCCTACCCATGCACTATGATTTTCTTATCGTAGGCAGCGGTCTTTTTGGTGCTGTTTTCGCCCACGAGGCAATGAAAAGAGGAAAAAAATGCCTGGTTCTCGAAAAGAGGGCGCATATAGGCGGTAATATTTATTGCGAGAATGTAGAGGGCGTTACGGTACACCGTTATGGTGCCCATATTTTCCATACCGGAAGCAAAGAGGTTTGGGACTACGTGAACGAGCTGGCGACCTTTAATCGCTATACTAATTCGCCGATTGCAAATTATCACGGCGAGATTTATAATATGCCATTTAATATGAATACCTTCAATAAAATGTGGGGCGTGCGTACGCCTGAAGAGGCAAAAGCCAAGATTGAAGAACAACGCGCAGTCATTCAAGGAGAGCCTAAAAATTTAGAAGAGCAGGCTATCAGTCTGGTTGGCACCGATATTTATCAAAAGTTGGTCTGCGGTTATACGGAAAAGCAATGGGGGCGTTCTTGCAAGGAGCTGCCGGCGTTTATTATCAAACGGTTACCGGTGCGCTTTACCTATGATAATAACTATTTTAACGACCGTTATCAGGGAATTCCGGAAGGCGGATACAATCAAATTATTGAAAAACTGCTGGATGGAGCGGACGTGCTTTTAAACACCGATTTCTTGGAGAATCGGGACGCTTGGCAGCAAAAAGCGGATCGCGTGGTTTACACCGGTATG
>JAZNVY010000025.1:0-5882 GCA_045593105.1 Eubacteriales bacterium | reverse complement strand
TGCTGATGATAAAGGTGTAGATACCGGGTGGTATAAAGGATCATAGAGAGCAGGATGGACGCCGATTCAATGGAAACTAAGGCAACAACCAGCCCTGTCGGCATTCCGGGGAAGAGGATCAAAAGGAGCGCCACGAAGAAGAAGAGGACGGTGGTCATCTTCCCCCACCAGACAGCACCCTCCACCGAATCAGTCTTGTGGATAAAGACCAGCCCGATGATGCCCATGTAGATTTCCTTTGCGATCAAAAGCACCAGCATGAACCGTACCGCCATAAAGCGCCATGCCAAGCAGATGCAGATGGCGATCTGGGTCAGCTTATCGGCGATGGGATCGACGATCTTTCCCCAGTCGGTGATCAAGTTATAATGCCGGGCGATCCATCCGTCTACCACGTCGGTGGCGGCAGAGAAGGCCATCATCCAGGCGGCCGCAGTATAGGATTTTTCCACGCAGTATAGCCAGATGATCAAGGGGATCAGCGCCAGTCGCAGATAACTCAGCAGATTGGGAATGGTTAAAAATTGTCCGTGAAAGCGTGTCTGTTTCACTGTTTAATGCTCCTTATGATAATAGATCATATCTATATTATACCAAAATTTTGAATAAATCATTAAGAGTTTGCAAATTGACTGTTATAAAGCGTGGCATAAAAACCGTTTTGAGCCAGCAGAGCGTTGTGATCGCCCTGCTCGATGATGTTCCCGTCCTTCATGACCAAAATGACGTCTGCATTCCGAACGGTGGAAAGCCGGTGGGCGACGATGAAGCTGGTGCGCCCGTTCATCATTTTAGCGAAAGCGTCCTGGATCTTGAGTTCCGTTCGGGTATCGATGGAGGAGGTCGCCTCGTCGAGGATCAGCATAGGAGGGAGAGAGAGCATGACTCTGGCGATGCAGAGCAGCTGGCGCTGTCCCTGGGAAAGACTGCCGCCTTCCTCGGAGATAAGGGTATCGTACCCTTGGGGCAGACGCTTGATAAAGCTATGGGCATGGGAGGCCTTGGCGGCGGCGACGATCTCCTCTTCGGTGGCATCCGGCTTGCCGAAGGCGATGTTTTCCCGAATGGAGCCGTCCTTGATCCAGGTATCCTGCAAGACCATGCCGTAGTTTTTGCGCAGAGAATGACGGGTTATGGTACGGATATCGTGATCCTCCACCGTGATGGTTCCTTCGTTGACGTCATAGAACCGCATCAAAAGATTAATGAGGGTGGTCTTGCCGCAGCCGGTGGGACCCACAATGGCAATGCGCTGACCGGGCTTGATATTGAGGTTGAGATCCTCGATCAGCTTTTGCTCCGGACGATAAGAGAAGGATACGTTTTCCAACGCCACGCGTCCGGTCACCTTTTGAAGCTCCTCATGGCCGGTCTCTTGAAGCGCAGGGGCGTGGTCGGTGAGATCAAAGATCCGCCCGGCGCAAGCCAGTGCATTTTGAAGCTCGGTGATGACGCCGGAGATCTCGTTAAAGGGCTTGGTATACTGGTTGGCGTAGCTTAAGAAGCTGGTTAAGCCGCCCACCGTCAGTCCGCCGCCCAGCGCCGCGATTGCGCCGGATAAAGCCACCCCGGCATAGATCAAACTGTTAATGAACCGGGTGCAGGGATTGGTCAGCGAGGAGAAGAAGGTGGCCTTGAGGGCGGCCTTTTCCAAGCGGCCGTTGATCTCATCGAACCGGTCGGCGTTGGCAGATTCCCGACCAAAGGCTTTAACCGCCTTTTGATTGGTCAGCATCTCGTCAATAAATCCGGTCTGCTCTCCACGGGTCTCGGACTGGAGCTTAAACATATTGTAGGTACGATTGGCAATAAAACGCGCCATCAAAAGGGAGAGGGGGGTCAGTACCACCACCAGGGCAGTGATGCCGGGGTGGATGGTCAGCATAAAGATGAGGGTCACCAGGATGGTGACGATGCCGGTGAAAAGCTGGGTGAAGCCCAGGAGAAGTCCGTCGGCAAATTGATCCACGTCCGCAATGATGCGGCTGACGATATCACCGGAGGGGTGCCGGTCTAAATAGGAGAGGGGAAGCTTTTGAATTTTGCGGATCGCCTCTTTACGGACGTCCTCGATCACCTGATAAGTGATCTTGTTGTTGATGGTATTCATGACCCATTGCAAAAGGGCAGTCAGTCCGGCGGCGGCACCGATCTGCCAGAAGATGCCGGTCAGTCCCGAAAAGTCCACCTTTCCCGGCTCTAAGATGAGGTCGATGCCATCTCCCACCAAAATAGGAATGTAGAGAGAGAGGACGACGGTCAAGGTGGCTAAAAGGATGGAGAGAACGATCCAGCCGCTATATTTTTTCAAGCGTTGCAGAACGCCCCGGAGAGCACTTTTTTGATTGGTCTTTTTCATGCGCGCGCACCCTCCTTTTCAAATTGAGATTCATAGATCTCCCGATAGACCGGGCAGGCTTCAAGGAGCGTTTCATGGGTGCCCAGCCCTACCGCCTCACCGTCGTCCAGTACCAGGATCTGATCGGCATGGGCAATGGAGGAGGTACGCTGGGAGACGATGACGGTCGCCGGCTTCCAGGGGAGCGCGCGGAGCGCTTTGCGGAGCGCCGCGTCGGTGGCAAAGTCTAAGGCCGAGGCGCTGTCGTCCAGGATGAGAATATCCGGTCTGCGCACTAAGGCACGGGCAATGGTCAGCCGCTGACGCTGACCGCCGGAAAGATTGCGGCCGCCCTGCTCGATGGGGGCGTCCAGCCCTTTCTCGTCGATGATCTCCTTGGCTTGCGCCGCTTCTAAGGCAGAGAGGAGCTGCTCCTCGGTGGCGTCGGGATCGCCCCATAAGAGGTTTTCCCGAATGGTGCCCTTAAAGAGTACCGCCTTTTGGGGGACGATGCCGATCTTTTTGCGAAGCGCGTCCGCCTCATAGGATACGGCATCCTTTCCGTCCACCAGCACCGTTCCCTCGGTGGCAGTATAAAAACGGGGAATTAATTGGATCAAGGTAGATTTACCGGACCCCGTACCGCCGATGACGCCCAAGGTCTCGCCGGGCTTTAAGGTCAGAGAGATGTTGCTGACGGAGTCCTCCCGTGCACCGGCATAGCGGAAGGAGACGTTACGGAACGCCAGGGCAGACCCTGCCGCATCGTCAAATTCCTTGCCCTCTTGCGCCGGTTCGCCGGTGGGCAGTTCCAGCACCGCCTGGATTCGGTTGCCGCAGGCGACGCCCTTGGTAATGCTGATAATAAGACTGGCCAGCTTGATCAGCTCCACCAGGATCTGAGACATATAGTTGTAAAGCGCCACCACCATGCCCTGGGTCAGGATGCCGGCCTCTACCTGCAGAGCACCGGTATGGATCAGGAGGATGACGGCAAAGTTAATGATGGCAAAGGTGAGGGGGTTCAGCAAGGCGGAGATGCGCCCCACGAACTTCTGCACTTGAGTCAGTACCGCATTGCGGCTGTCGAATTCCTCGATCTCTTCCTCTTCCTTGCAAAACGCCCGGACGACCCGGACACCGGAGAGATTTTGACGGGTCTTGCCCAGTACCTTGTCCAGCGCCGCCTGCACCTTTTTGTATAAAGGAATGCTGATCAGCATGATGCCGAAGACCACGATGGAAAGTACCGGAATAGTCAAGGCAAAGATCATGGCAGTTTTGAAGTCGATGGTAAAGGCCATCACCATGGCACCAAAGACGACGAAGGGAGAGCGCAGCAACAGCCGCAGCCCCAGATTGAGGGCAGACTGCACTTGGTTCATATCGCTGGTCATCCGGGTGATGAGGGTGGAGGAGCCGATCTGATCCAGCTGGGTATAGGAAAAGCCTTGCAGATGGCGGAAGAGCGCACTCCGCACTCTGGCGGTAAAGCCTACCGCCGCCCGGGCGGCAAAATATTGAGCGACCACCGCAAAGAGAAAGCCGATGAGTCCAAAGGCGGCCATCACCAGGCTGTATTTGACGATATTGCCCCGGTCGCCGGTCAGAATACCTTGATCCACGATGGCGGCTACCGCCAGGGGCACCAAAAGCTCCAAGGTCGCTTCCAGCAATTTAAAGAGCGGTCCTAAGATGCTTTGCAGCGTATAAGGTTTGAGATACTTAAATAATTTAAACATACCTGCTCCTTTAATATTTCAATCAAATTATAGTTTAACATATTATGGACGGGAATGTAAAGAGTGATTGAATTTTTTTGGGAGTTATGATAGAATAATACCATCATGAAAGAAAGGAGAATGGCAATGATCTTAATTATTGCGGAAAAGCCCAGCCTTGCCCGGAATATCGTGGCCGGTATCGGAAAGTGTGTCCGGCGCAACGGCTATTTTGAGGGCGAGGGCTATCTGGTCACCTGGGCGTTTGGCCATCTCTTTTCTCTTTGCGATATTGAGGACTATACCGGCCCCACTGCATCGGGGCGTTGGTCGATGGAGAATATCCCCTGCTTCCCGGAGCAGTTCCGTTTCCAGCTTCGTAAAGGGGCGGATAAACAGCCCGATGAGGGGGTTCAGCGGCAGTTTGAGTTGATTAAGGCACTCTGCGCCCGTCCGGACGTAGAGAAGATCGTTAACGCAGGAGACGCGGATCGGGAGGGTGAGATCATCATCCGGCTGTGCGTCCAGCATACCGGGGTGGAAAAGCCGTTCTATCGGCTTTGGCTGCCCGACCAGACCCCCGAGACGGTGGCGGAGGCACTTTCTGCCATGAGATCGGAGGAGGAGTATCAGAATTTGGCGGACGAGGGCTTTGCCCGTACCTATATGGACTGGCTCTACGGCGTCAATCTCACCCGGTACGCTACCCTCAAGACCGGCGTCCTGCTTCGGGTGGGGCGGGTCATCGTCCCCATCGTCAAAGCCATCTACGACCGGGATAAGGCCATCGAAAATTTCACCCCCGAGATCTATTATGCGGTGGTCAGCAACGCCGAGACCAAGGGTGAGCCCATCGAGCTGACCTCCAAGCAGAAATTTGATAAAAACAGTAAGGCGAAGGCGGAGGAATACGCCGCCCGGCTCAACGCCGAAGAGGCGGTGGTGACGGAAAAGAAAAAGAAAAAGACCACCCTCCAGCCCGGCAAGCTGTATTCCCTTTCTAAATTGCAAAACGTCCTGGGTAAAAAGTATAAAATGCCCATGGAGGAAAGCCTTAAGCTGACCCAGGAGCTTTATGAGGCCGGTTATATCACCTACCCCCGTACCAACTCCGAGTATCTGGCGGAGCAGGAAAAGGGCAAGATCAAAAAGATCTTGGAGAACGTGGCGGCGATTGGCTACCAGGTCAAATTCCGGGACGGTAAGACCATCTTCGACGATAGCAAGATCGAGTCCCACTCCGCCTTGACTCCCACCTATAAAATTCCTAAAAAAGAAGCCTTGACCGAGCGGCAGATGCTGGTCTATCAGACCATCTTCCGGCGGTTTGCCGCCGTCTTTTGCGCGGAGGACTGCCTGGCGGAAAAGGCGGAAATGGTGATCAAGGTGGGCGATTTGGAGGAGTTCCGGCTGAAAGGAACCATGATCCTCCAGCCCGGCTGGATGAAGTATGACGACGGTGGGCAAAAGAATAAGGTTCTGCCGCCGCTGGAAAAGGGCGATACGGTGAATATCGACTTTGCCCCCAAGGAAAAGGAGACCTCACCGCCCCGCCATTATACCATCGAAACGCTGAATAACTATCTGAAAAATCCCTTCCGGGAGGATAAGGCGGCGGCTGAGGAGGCGGACGACCGGGAGGAGTACCGTGCCATCTTTGAGGGCTTGGAGCTGGGCACCGAGGCCACCCGTACCGGCATCATCGGCAACGCCATCAAGAGCCAGTATATCTCCCTCAAAAAGGATACCTACTATCTCCTGCCCGGCGGAGCCTACCTCATCGAGGAGCTGGAGCGGATGGGCATCGAGATGGATAAATATAA
>JAZNVY010000024.1:0-5873 GCA_045593105.1 Eubacteriales bacterium | reverse complement strand
CCGGTTACGGCGCCGTATACTATACAGAGAATATGCTCGCTTCCTTCGGCGAAGAGATCAAGGGCAAGACCTTTGCTGTTTCCGGCTTCGGTAACGTGGCTTGGGGCGTTGTTTCCAAGGTCGCTGAGCTGGGCGGTAAGGTCGTGACCCTCTCCGGTCCCGACGGCTATATCTACGATGCAGACGGTGTCAGCACCGAAGAGAAGATCAACTTCATGCTCGAAATGCGCGCTTCCGGCCGCAATAAGGTGCAGGATTATGCCGATAAGTTCGGTGTGCCCTTCTTTGCAGGCAAGCGTCCTTGGGAGCAGAAGGTGGATATCGTCATGCCTTGCGCCATCCAGAACGAGGTCGAGATCGCTGACGCGAAGAACATCGTTGCAAACGGCGTGAAGTACTACGTGGAAGTGGCGAATATGCCCACCACCGCAGAGGCTATTACTTATTTCAAGGAGAACGGTCTGATCATCGCTCCTTCTAAGGCTGTTAACGCCGGCGGCGTTGCCGTTTCCGGTCTGGAAATGAGCCAGAACTCCATGCGCTATAGCTGGACTGCCGAAGAGGTAGATGCCAAGCTGAAGCAGATCATGGCCAATATCTTCAAGGCTTCCTCCGAGGCTGCCGAGAAGTACGGCATGAAGGGCGATCTCATCGCCGGTGCAAACATTGCAGGCTTCTTAAAGGTAGCCGAGGCAATGAAAGCCCAAGGCGTTGTTTAAAATCACCGAAAATGGCACAGACCGCAGAAAATTAAGAATAATATATTTTGGCGGATGCCAATATTAAAAGTTCATGCGAAAGGAAAGGCTTTTTGCTCTTTCCTTTTGCATTATAAAAGGAAAATCCGCAAAGCGGATTTGGATTTGAAATTTTCTGCTTTCCGTCAGCCAGCCCTCTCGCAGTATCACATACAGCTTCGGGGCAGGTTGACGAAATCTGCACTCATTTTGGGCGATTTTGGTCTCTCTGGGCGTATCGACATACGCCTTCGGGATGTGATCAACGAAAATTGCGCACTTTTTGAGGTCAAACAATTGGCGATCTGAAAAAAGGCACATCTTCCGTCAACCCGCCCTCTCGCAGTATCACATACAGCTTCGGGGCAGGTTGACGAAATCTGCACTCATTTTGGGCGATTTTAGATAAGAGCGTGAAAAATAAAAAAATCAAGGAGAAAGAGGCGTAATTCTTTCTCCTTGATTTTTCATAAAGCAAAAAGACAAAAGGGAGAACATATGGGAAAGCGAAATAAGTACGGCGCCTATATTCCGGGAGTCACCGAGGTGCACGACCGGGGGTTTTTCGAGGCGTATTTAATAGATCGGAATTGGGAAAAGGGCGATCAATGGTTGCATACGGAGGTCTGCTACCTCCATAATAAGGTGGTGCACGGGCAGATCGTCTATAACGTGCTGGGGTTCCTGCTCTCAACGGTGCTGGCCTTTTTTACCTGGATCATGATGGTGCCGGATATGACCCCGGAGGAGCTGGAGGCGGTTCTGCCGGCGCGGTTTTGCAACGACCTCTTTATAAAGCTGACTGAACTGGTGCCCTACGGCAAGCCGGCGGTGATCGCAGGGCTTTTACTGCTGCCCTTTCTCGTCGCTTCGATCCTTGCGTTGCTGCTTTTGCCCATGAAGTCCCTTAGATTTGCCAAAAAGATGAAAAGCAAGGGGCAGCTGGGCCATTTGCAAGAGATGAAGCGGAAGCTGGCGCGGTTATCGAAGGACTATAGAACCTATGATGACGGTCATCATATCATGATCCTTTACGCCCTTTGGGGCGGTATTTTAACCGGTGGGTTGATGCTGTTTTATGCGGGCGGTAAAAATCTGCTGGAGTGTCTTTTTATTGGGGCTGTATTTACCGTTCTTTACGGACTTATACTTTGGGGAATTGCCGCCTTGATCGGCGTATTCGTCCATCATTTTGGCGTAAAATGGTATCCGTTCTTTACGTGGGAGTCCACCGTTTCCAGAGAACTCGGTGAAAGATCCTACGTGGAGGAAGAAACCCCCGTGCAAATTCCGGATCCGGAGGAGGAGCGGAAGATCAAAGAATTCCTGGACGGAATCTACGACGACCTTTCCGGAAAAGGCTACGGAAATTATTGATAAGCGCTGAGTTGAAATAATAAAGAAGAAATAATAAATAATAAAAAATGAGGAAAACCGACCCCCTATGGGGTCGGTTTTCTTCCAATTTTATTCTTTATTCTTTATTATTTATTCTTTAATAAACTCCAAGAGTGCTTTTTTAGACATGGCGCCGACCTTTTGGGCGGCGATCTTGCCGTCCTTCATCAGCACCAGGGTGGGGATGGAGCTGACGCCGAACTGCGCCGCCAGGTCGCCCTCCCGGTCTACGTCCACCTTGCAGATCTTGACGTCCGTCACTTCATCGCCCAGCTGGTCGATGATGGGAGCGAGCATTTTGCAGGGTCCGCACCAGGTGGCGAAAAAGTCGATGAGTACCGGTTTATTGCTTTTGAGCACCTCTTGCTCAAAGGTTGCTTTAGTCAAGTGAATAACAGCCATTTTTATACCTCCTTAATTCTTCTTTTAGTGTATCCAATAGGGCTGCGCTACATTCGGGAGTTTCTTCCAAAGGGAAGGGGATGCCGAGGTTTTGGTATTTTGCGGAGCAGAGCTTGCGGAAGGGCAGCAGTTCAATTCTTTTGATATTGGAAAATTGATCTGCAAGTTCCAGCACCGCCGGAAGATCCCCGTCGGTCAGTCCCGGCACTACCACGTGGCGGAGCCAGACCGGAACGCCTGCCTTTTCTGCCGCCTTTAAAAAGCGGATCACCTTTTGGAGAGAGCCGCCGGTATGGGCGCGATAGTCCTCCTCGGCGGTGAATTTCAAGTCTGCCAAGATAAGATCGGTGGACTCAAAGAGCTCCTCCCAATACGCCTCTCCTGCCATACAGGAGGTGTCCAGGGCGGTATGCAGACCAGCCGATTTGGCGGCTTTCAGCAGCTCCAGGGTGAATTCCGGCTGTAGGAGCGGTTCCCCTCCGGAGAGGGTAATGCCGCCGTCTTCACCGAAATAGGGGCGGTAGCGGAGCGCCATTTGCAGGATCTCCTCCGCCGTATAAGGGGTTCCGCCCTCCGTATCCCAGGTATCGGGGTTATGGCAATAGGCGCACCTTAAAGGGCAACCCTGGAAAAAGACCACGAACCGCACGCCCGGTCCGTCGGCACAGCCCATGGATTCAAGGGAGTGGATCCGTCCGACCATGAATTATATCACCTCGTGGAAGGTGCGGCTGATGACCTCATCCTGCTGCTCTTTGGAAAGCTTATGGAAGTTGACCGCATAGCCGGAGACCCGGATGGTCAGGTTGGGGTACTGCTCCGGATGCTTCTGGGCATCTAAGAGGGTATCCCGGCTCAAGACGTTGACGTTGATATGCTGCGCCATCTGGCTGAAATAGCCGTCGATGATGGCAGAGACGTTTTTCTGCCGAGCGGCAAGGGTGTTGCCGAGGGCGGAGGGCACCACCGAGAAGGTATTGGAGATGCCGTCCTTGCAGACCTGATAGGGGAGCTTTGCCATGGAGTTGAGGGCGGCGAGAGCGCCGTTCTTTTCCCGGCCGTGCATGGGGTTGGCACCGGGGGCAAAAGGCTCGCCGGCCTTGCGTCCGTCGGGGGTGGAGCCGGTCTTTTTACCGTATACCACGTTGGAAGTGATGGTCAGAATGGAGAGGGTATGCTCCGCATCCCGATAGGTGGGGACGGCCTTCAGCGCCTCAAAGAAGCTCTTGGTTTGCTCGACGGCGATGGAGTCCACCCGATGATCGTCGTTTCCGTAGGTGGGGAAGTCGCCCTCCGTCTCAAAATCGGTGATAAGACCGGTCTCGTCCCGAATGACCCGTACCTTGGCGTACTTGATGGCAGAAAGGGAGTCGGTCAATACCGAAAGACCGGCGATGCCGAATGCCATATACCGATGAACATTGGTATCGTGGAGCGCCATCTGGGTCTTTTCGTAGGCGTATTTATCGTGCATATAATGGATCATATTCATGGCGGTGACGTAGGTCTTGGCAAGCCACGGACGGTAGAAGTCCATCAGCTCCTGCACCTTTTCATAGTCCAGATACTCGCCCTCGTAGGGAGCGTGCTCCGGACCCACCTGCTCGCCGCTCTTTTCGTCCCGGCCGCCGTTGAGGCTGTAAAGCAGAACCTTGGCCAGGTTGGCTCTGGCGCCGAAGAACTGCATATCCTTGCCGACGCGCATCGCCGAAACGCAGCAGGCGATGGCGTAATCGTCGCCATAGACCGGGCGCATCAGATCGTCGTTCTCGTATTGAATGGAGCAGGTCTCCTCCGAGACCTTAGCGCAGTAGAGCTTGAAGTTCTCCGGCATCTTCCGGGACCAGAGCACCGTCAGATTGGGCTCAGCGGAGGGGTGGAGATTATAGAGGGTATGGAGAAAACGGAAGGTATTCTTAGTGACAAGCGTCCGTCCGTCCTCGCCCATGCCGCCCAAGGCTTCGGTGATCCACATGGGATCTCCTGCAAAGAGGTCGTTATATTCCGGCGTCCGAAGATGCCGTGCGCAGCGAAGCTTCAAAACGAAATCGTCGATCAACTCCTGGGCGGCGCTCTCAGTGAGGGTGCCGTTCTGGAGATCGCGCTCGATATAGATATCTAAGAAGGTGGCAGTCCGTCCAAGGCTCATGGCCGCACCGTTCTGCTCCTTGATGGAGGCGAGGTAGCCGAAATAGAGCCATTGAATGGCTTCACGGGCATTGGCGGCAGGCTTGGAAATATCGTAGCCGTACATCGCCGCCATCTCCTTCAGCTTTCCGAGAAAGGCGATCTGCTGATACAGCTCCTCTAAGCGGCGGATGGTATCCCCATCGGTGGCAAACTCCGAGAGTGCCTCCTTATCTGCCTCCTTGCAGGCGATCAAATGGTCGATGCCGTAGAGGGCGACCCGGCGGTAATCGCCGATGATCCGTCCTCTGCCGTAGGCGTCGGGCAGTCCGGTGATGATGCCGCTATGGCGTGCCTTGCGGATGGCCTTATTATAGACGCGGAATACGCCGTCGTTATGGGTGGTACGGTAGCGGAATTCCTCCTCGATCTTGGGGGAGAGGGTATAGCCGTAGGCCTTGCAGGCTTTGCGGGTCATATTAATACCGCCAAAGGGATTGACACCGCGCTTCAGGGGCTCGTCCGTCTGCAGACCGACGATCAGCTCGTTCTCCCGATCCAGATAGCCCGGCTGATAAGCGGTGGGCGAGGTAACCGTTTCGGTATCAATATCCAGTACGCCGCCGTTCTCGCGCTCCTTGGCCAAAAGCGCTTCGAATTTAGCCAATACCTTTTGGGTGCGCTCGGTGGCAGGGGCGAGAAAGCTCTCGTCTCCCTCGTAGGGCGTATAGTTCTTTTTGATAAAACTTCTTACGTTGATCTCATTCTGCCATTTACCGGCATGAAATCCATTCCATTGCTCAAACATTTCTTTTCCTCCATTAAAAAAAGCATACACTCATAAAAAGCGTATGCTGCCCAGACGGTCGGCTTGGGGGTTGACCCCTATATTCCTGTTTTCTCACTGTGGTGATCTCCACATCGAACCGTCAGAGAAGGCAGGTTTTTTATTGATATTATTGTAGCATAAAGAATATTAAAAGTCAATGAAAGAATAAATAATAAAGAATAAAGAATAAAATTGGAAGAAATCCGACCCTTTGGGTCGGTTTTCCTCATTTTTTATTATTTATTATTTCTTCTTTATAATTTCTTATTCTTTCGTTTAAATAGTTCAAGACCTTCTTTTTATCTCCGCTGCAGAGGGGTGCCAGGAGGAGCTTTTTCGGTCCGTCGCCGGTAATGCGGTGCACCACCGTCCCGGGGCGG
>JAZNVY010000023.1:0-4211 GCA_045593105.1 Eubacteriales bacterium | reverse complement strand
GGGATAAACGCTGAAAGCATCTAAGCGTGAAGCCCCCCTTAAGATAAGATATCCCATAGCGAAAGCTAGTAAGACCCCACAAAGACTATGTGGTAAATAGGCCAGAGATGTAAGCATGGTGACATGTTCAGTTGACTGGTACTAATAGGTCGAGGGCTTAACCTGAGAATAGTTCAGGAAATTTGGAAGATAGAAGAATTAAACTTGGAAGAGTTTTTTCGTTAGGTTTTGAAAGAATGAAGATTAATATATGGAAGTTATTCAGTTTTGAAGGTATAACCTTCAGAGAAAAAAGGAATAGTCGGTGTCTATGACGGCGAGGATCCACTCGTTCCCATTCCGAACACGGTAGTTAAGCTCGCGGGTGCTGAAAATACTTGGCTGGAGACGGCCCGGGAAAATAGGGCGATGCCGGCTCTCCTTTTTTTTCTATATGTGAAAGAATCTGTGAGAGAGGTTCTGTAAATTATTACTCTTCTCAAACTTGGATTTTATTCAGTTTCGAGGCGAAGGAGTGAAGGCAACCTTTGTGGTTGTCGAATGATTTCAACGAAGAAAATGAAAAAAAGACTGTTTGAGACGGGAAAATAGGACGATGCTGACAAATAGATATTCGGCCCGTTGGTCAAGCGGTCAAGACGGTGGCCTCTCACGCCGCAATCGGGAGTTCGACCCTCCCACGGGTCACCAAAGCAAAATTGCAGGATGAAAAGTCCTTGCTTAACATAACAGCGGAATTTACCGCTCCTATATTTGGACCATTAGCTCAGTTGGTTAGAGCTACCGGCTCATAACCGGTTGGTCCGGGGTTCGAGTCCCTGATGGCCCACCATCTATGAAAAAGACACCTTGCGTGTCTTTTTTCTTTTATTAAACCTCATCAGGGATTCTAACCCTGAGAGGGTTTTTGCGTTTTAAAAAACAGTCCAGTGGACTGTTTTTTAGCAAAAATTGCGCAGTCCGGTACTGAATGGCTTTGCCATTCGGTGGACAAGCAGGTAAGGCGCCGTAGGCGACTGTGTCCCTGATGGCCCACCATCTATGAAAAAGACACCTTGCGTGTCTTTTTTCTTTTTAAAAAGCTTATCAGAAAACGGCTTGCAAGCGCAAGCCGTTTTTTAATTGCGTTCAAAACCGATAAGCATACCGCCCTTTTCCGCATAGAAACTGCAAAGACCTCTGCAGGCAAATATCTCAATCTTCGCCTGGGTAAACTCTGCAAGGATCATCTCTTTCAGCTTGCGAGCTGCATCCTCATTGAAACAATGAGCAATGCGAACCTTTCCTTTTTTCAAGCCCATTTCACGCAGATGACCGACAATAGTCTCCAGTGCTTTCAATTCACCTCGGCACTTATTCAGCGGTTCCAGATCGCCCCGATCGCTGGCCTTGCCTACAACTCGAATCCCCAGCAGGCCGGCCATCTTTGCCACCAAGGGATTGACTCTGCCGTTATTAGCAAGATTTTTCATAGACTCCAGCATGAAAAGAAGTGCAGTTTTCTTTGCATATTCAGTAACCGTACGGCAGATGGATTCAAACTTTTCCCCCAAAAGAACCAGCTCGCGGATCTTTTGGATCATCAACGCGATCTCCGGCCCTGCCGAAAGAGAATTCAACACGAAAACCCGCCGTTCAGGAAACTGCTCCTCATAGGTGGATTTCGCCAGCATGGCGGCATTATAACTGCCGGAAAGGGTTCCGGTGATCGTCACGCAATAAATCTCTTCCGCATCACCGAACGCTTCCAACCAATCTCCTGCGCTGGGGCAAGAGGTGGAGGAGCACCCCTTATACTGAGAAAGATCCTCCACCATTTCCTGCACGTTTAATTGAGCGTCGTCCGTATATTCTTTTTCGTCCGTGATGATCTTAAGCGGAGCAGAGGCAAAATCCACCTCGTCTAAACGCAAAAGATCTGCCGCAGAATCCGTTACAATTCTAATCTTTTTCATAATTGACCTTTCAATCTGTAATAATCACACTATATTGATTATATCGTGCTCAACCATTGAAAGTCAACGAAATTAATTTATTCTAATTAAACTCCATTAAGAATTCCACTTCAAATTGTAACTCTTGAATTTTATACTGCTCCATCATCCCGGGGCCGCAGGAGCCGCTTCCAATGCCGCTCATCTTACCATCCAGACAAAGGATCACCTCATCCGCTTCCGGTTGCAGTTCAAAGTCATGGAGAACCGTTCCCAACTGTTCTTGGGCGAAGCAGGAAAGATTAAACGAAATCGGTTGCTGTAGCGCCGAAATACGAATCGAACCCACTTCAAGCCATTCGGTTCCCCAATGACTGCTGTTTTCCTGGGGCTTAATGAAATGCTCGTATTCCGCAGCATCCGCCGTATGAATTCCCAACTGCTGGCTACGACGAAAATCAACATAGCTTCCCCCGGGACCATAGCCAAAATAGCGCGCACGTTCATTTCCCTTCTTAGGAAGAAACATCCGTATCCCAAAGCGCGGAAGGAACGGCATGATCGGATCACGTTCCACGTCAAAATGGATCCGAATGGAACCGTGCGCATCAACTTGGTAAACTGCGGTAAAGTTCAGGCTGTTTTGTAAATGGATACTTCCGGCACCGATCTTTACCGTAATTACCGCACCGTTCTTCCCCGTCGTCACCTCAGTTTCATAGGGGCGGAAAACCGTGCGATGATATCCGGCTTTTTCCCAGGAAGAACGAACCTTACGGTCGTTGTCGATCGGTGCACGCCAAATATTATATTCCATAGGACGGCAAAGCAAATCATTTTCATTTCTCATCAATGAAATAAAGATCCCTTTTCGTTTAGAAAAAGTATAGCAAAATCCATCGCCGCAGACGTCTATAATTTCATCATTTTCAGTGCAAAAGACTGCCCCGACAAAAGGTTGATATTCTTTCGGTACGTAGGGATGAAGCTCCACCTCATCAAAGCCCAAAAGTGCACCTTTTTCCGCCCATGGAGCGGATTCTTTCTGAACCAACTTAAAGCGAACGATGCTATGCCCCAATGGCAGATCATCGATTGCAAGTGAAAATTCAACCGTTTCATGGGGTAGAACCTTCGGCAGATCAACCGTTCCGCTTTTTAGAGAAGCGCCATCGCAGAACACTTCATATTCAACGTAGCAAACGGAAGAAAGTTCTGTAAAATCCAAATAATTCGTCACTGCATAACGATGATCTCCTAAATAACTAAAACGGGCAGGACGCATCACGTTTTTGAGTTCCAACACACCCGGTGAAGGACGGCGATCCGGATAGACCAAGCCGTCCACGCAGAAATTCCCATCATGGGGGAATTCCCCATGATCGCCGCCATATAAAAAGCCTTTTTCGGTTTGAATAGCATGGTCACACCACTCCCAGACAAATCCGCCGCAATATCCGGGATGTCGATACATGCATTGCCAATAATCCTCTAAATCCCCGGGGCCGTTACCCATAGCGTGGGCGTATTCGCAAAGAATAAAGGGCAGCATCTCTCCTTCTTGCTCCTCGGCAGGCTGAAAATTATATCCCGCTTTATGAAAATCCTTTACCAACGTATCGCCAAAATACAGTTCATCAATTTTATCCACAGGAGCATACATTCTCGAAAACAGTTGAAGCGCGCTATAGTCCGGCGTGTAACCGGGCATCACGTTGGGCGTGCGCTCGTAATGGCGAAGACGAGAGGGATCACGCTCCTTAAAATAAGCCAGTTCCGCTTCGATACAAGGGCCGTATCCCGATTCATTTCCGGCTGACCAAATCACGATGCAGGGATGGTTTTTTATCACGCTCTACCATCATTTTTGCACGATCCAGAAAGCTTTCCAAATAAGATAGATCTGCCGCCATCAAACCGTAGGTATCCGTATCGCTCAATATTTTATTTGCCCCATGACTTTCCACGTCCGCCTCGTCCATCAGATAAAAGCCCAACTGATCGCAAAGATCGTAAAACACCGGGCAATTGGGATAATGACTGGTACGGATCGCATTGACGTGATGCTGCTTCATTAAATAAAGATCCCGAAGCATCTCCTCATAAGTAACGGTAGCCCCACCGATAGGTGAACTGTCATGACGGTTGACGCCATGGAATTTGATAGCCACTTCATTGAGATAAACGACCCCATGGCGCACGGAAATCTCCCGCAATCCCACTTTAATGGGAATGATCTCATCCGGCGTTGCAAGATAGAGGGTATACAGATAGGGG
>JAZNVY010000022.1:0-1951 GCA_045593105.1 Eubacteriales bacterium | reverse complement strand
TGGAAAAATGGTTTATATCATGACCAGTGATTCCATGGATTTCATACCTAATAAATTGGAGCTTTCGCGCTTCATAGGTAGTATGGTACTTTCATCGTTGGTGGTGTTTGACCTACCTATTAATCAAGAGGTTCTTGCAATGATCGGTCAGCTACGCCATTCTTCTATGAAGGTTTATCTGATTTCGGATTATTCGGAAGCATTTGGAAAAACCTTGGCAAGATCCTATGATATGGATGGTTTCTTGTCTGTGCCGCCCAATCGACCCTGCTACTCGATTCCGCATTCGGACGGCAATTCTTTAGTGGTATATAAAGATCATTCTTCACCCATCGACCGGGATCAGGCGATGGTTGTGTTAGAAAACGGAGTTGCTGCTCAAAACTTGGTTTACAGAGTGAAATGTATGTTCTGCGGAATCAGAAGATGCCTAAATTTTCTTGCTATTTCTGGTGCTTTTTTGATCTTTACAGTAATGGCTCTTTTTTTGGCGAATGTGTCGATGGAAAAAATATTATTCCCTGTTTTGGCGTTGACTCCGGTATTGATTTGTCCTTGTTATTATTTAATTGAGAGCGTTAGAAACTGTAATCAATACAGACGGAGTTTAATATTGGGGATGTTTTGCGGTTCCGCCGGATTTGTCGCTGCGTTGATCGGATGCGATGCGGCGATTTTAGCGTTTGGTTTATCGACAGTTCTGCTTTCCGGATATTTCTTGTTTTCCGGTGCAAAGCATCGTGCTGTTACAAAAGGGAGCATCATCATTCTGGCGGTTGCTTTCGTAGTGGCGATCTTGCCGTTTGTCTTTATCGGTGTAAACTGGTTACCGGCGATTTTATTGTCCCTTTTTCCTGCACTGGGGGCTTTTGTTTTGGATCTATTTTATTGATCAAGGAGACTATGAATGGAATTTGAAGAGAAAAAACAGTCTGAATTAGTTTTTGGTAAAAATAATGTAACGGAATTGCTGCTTTCCGATGCAACGGTTGAACGTATTTATCTTGCCGGCGATCCTAAAAGTAATAATTTTAAAAAGATCATTGCTCTTTGCAAAACCAAAGGGGTTCCTATTGTTCATACCGACACCAATGCAATCAATCGCAAGGCGCCGAAGGTCAATCATCAAGGGGTGATTGCATATTGTGCCGAAAAGGAGTATGCAACTGTTGAGGATATTCTAAAGGCTGCAGAAGAACGGGGAGAGGCTCCGTTTATTATTGTGGCCGATGAAATTGTTGATCCGCATAATTTGGGCGCAATTCTGCGTTCTGCAGACGCATTTGGTGCGCATGGCGTGATTATTTCCAAGCGGCGTGCAGTCGGTTTGACTCCTTCGGTTGCAAAAGCCAGTGGTGGTGCAATCCACTATATTCCGGTGGCCAGAGTTGCAAATTTGGTGCAGACTATCGAGGATTTGAAAAAGAAGAATATATGGGTGTACGGATGCGATATGGCCGGAGAAAATGTCTATTATGAGCAGGATTATTCCGGTGGAGTTGCATTAATCGTGGGAAGCGAAGAATCGGGTATATCTCGTTTGCTGCGCGAACAATGCGACTTTTTTGTCAGAATTCCAATGAAAGGGAAGATTTCCTGCTTGAACGCTTCCGTCGCAGCATCTGTTATTATGCAGGAGATTGCTAAAAATCGTTAATTGAGTGAGGATAAAGAATGAGTTTTGAACCGAAAGACTCAAAATCTACATTAGATGAGATCATGGCAAAAATCAATGAGATTCAGCAGGAAAGCCAAGCAGAGGAATCTACAAAGCGGTTGATCCATGACCATGATAAAGTTTTAAATGAGGCGGAGGATGTCCCTTTTCCGATTGATGAAGAACTTTTTGATTTGATCAAAGAGGAAAGAACGGTTTCTGCCGAACCCGAAAAGGAAAAATCGGTCATACGACGTTTATTGGACGGGGAAGAGGACGAGAACGAAGAACACG
>JAZNVY010000021.1:0-6287 GCA_045593105.1 Eubacteriales bacterium | reverse complement strand
CCCAGCACATCCTGGTTTTTGGGTGTATTTTTTGGATTAGTAGATGAAGGGAATCAGTTTATATTTGACTTTTTTCTTATATGCGGAATAACCGCTGAGGTTTGTTTCGAGCACCTTTTCTTCGTTATCGATCCGGATGATGATTACGGCAATATACGGCAAGAAGCAAAGGAACGACCACCAGGAGCCCAGCACGATGGGGATGGCGAGAAAGAGCCACAACGTCACGGCATACATGGGGTGGCGGACGATTCCGTACAGTCCGGTATCGACTACCTTTTGGTTTTCCTGTACCTCAATGGTTCTGGAAAGATAGGAGTTTTCTCGCATGACTTCGGCGTAGAGGGCGTATGCAAGGAGCAGGATGACCGAAGCGATGATGGTTATAGACGCCGGCATATGAGACCAGCAAAAACGCCAATCAAGCCCGGCAACGACAAAGCCGGCGATAAAAAGTAATCCGGACAATGCTACAGCGCCCTTTTGGGTGCGTTCCTCCTCTTTGCCATTCAGTCTTTTTTCAAGTAAGGCGGGTGCTTTAATGAGGAGAACCGCGCCAAGGATCAGCATGGGGATGAATAGCAGGCCGATAAAAAGCCAGGCATAGACGAAATGAAAGGTTCCGGCCGGTAAAAAGAGAAGTACTCCCACAAGCACAAGACCCATGACGAACTTTATAAGAGCATTGATTAAAAGCTTCATATCACACCTCCATGAAACATTATACCATAAACGCAAGGCGTTTTGGTATAATCGTCCATCATTTTCGGTTGCCTGCCGTGCAGGCGAGAAAATCGGACATCGAATAATATGCGCAAAATCAGCAGGCGTTGATATTCGCAGATGCTGTGTGCGGATATTATACCATAAACGCAAGGCGTTTTGGTATAATCGTCCATCATTTTCGGTTGCCTGCCGTGCAGGCGAGAAAATCGGACATCGAATAATATCAGCAATATCCGTAAACGGCGATGTCGCAGATGAATATAAGGATATTATAACATACGAGTGAGATTATTACAAATAAAAAACATCTCCGGAAATCAATCCGGAGATGTTTTGTGATGAAATTACAGCCACTTCTGGGTAGCCAGGGCCACCAGATAAGTAAGAACACCGGCCATCAGCGGGGAGGAAACCCAAGCGATGGCGATGTTTTTGAAGACGCCGAAGTTTACACATTTAATGCTCTTGGTAAGGCCGGCACCGACAACGGCACCAACGACTGCCTGAGAGGTGGAAACGGGGATCTTCATGAAGTTGCCCAGCAAAACGATGGTGGTAGCCATGGCAATAATAACCAGGAAGCCTTCGATCTGGGTCAAGGGGGCGATGCTTTCGCCTACGGTCATCATAACCTTTTTAGAATAAGTCAGGACGCCCAGCGCGATGGCAAGACCGCCGATGGTACAGGTCAATCTTGCGTCGGTCAGCAGGTTGGTCTTAATTCCTTCGACGACCTCGCCGTAGTAAAGGGAGGTAACGTTGGCAGAACTATTCATACCGATACTGAAAGAGGCATAAGCGCCTGCGATGAGATAGCCGATTTTGATCATCGAATCATAGTGGGAGAGGGAGGTCAATTTATTGACCAGGAACTTCTGCGCCAGTTTGACGATGATGAAGGAGATGATCGCTGCACCCAAAGGGCAAAGCAACCAGGTGGAAGCAAACTTACCGATCTGCTTCAAGTTGCCGCTCAGCACTTCCGGATTGCCGTAATCAGCATGGAAGATACCCCAACCGATGATCGCACCGGTGATGGACTGGTTCGCCGATACGGGGAACTTCAGATAAGACATTAAAAAGACAGTTCCGGCAGCGCAAACAAAGATGATAAATGCTTTGATTGCCGATTTAAGAGCCAGATTGGATTCGCCGTTTTTTAGCAATTCTGCAGCTTGATCCGAAGAGGGAATCACCGCATTATTAATTGCAAGATCGTTCACGCTCTCCATGTTACCGGAGCCCATGAGGAAGGCGCCGATCACGACCAGGATCGAAATAATAATCGTAGCAGTCCGATATTTGATGACTCCGGTGGAAACGGCGGTACCGAAAGCGTTTGCGGCATCGTTAGTTCCCAGAGACCAGCCCATAAAAATACCGGCGGCCAATAAGAGATAAATCATTTTTTAATTAACCCTCTCTCTCTACCAACAAGACCTGGATCTGATCGGAAACATCTTCGATGGTGTCGGAAATGTCGCAGATCTTCTCCAAGAGATCTTTATAGTAAACCTTTTCGGTCAGAGAGATATCCAGGTCGAAGATGCGCGCATGCAGCATAGTCTCGATGGCATCAATGCGGCTTTCTTCCTGGCGGATATCGTCCAGGATCTTTCTGTTCTTATCCAGGGACTTATAGTCGTTGAGCAATTTGTCGATCGCCTTGAAGAGGATCTCCAGCTGACCCTCGGTGATAGCAACGATCTTCAGAAGATCGGGGCGCAGGGAAGCGGGAATGACGATCTTTTCCAGAACGATCTGACGAACAACGTCCTCACAGGTGTTGGCGATCTCGTCGGTGCTCTGCACCAGCTTGATCAGGGTTTTACGGGTAGAAGGCAGGAAAGAACCGCTCATGGCGTCCACAACGTGGCGCAGCTCGCGGTCGGCAGCGCCCTCAGCGTTCTCGACGCATACCTTGGCAGACTCCAGCTCTTCTTTGGTGGTACCTTCTTTGAAAAGGATCTCGAAGAATGCTTCGAACTTTTCAAAGCAAAGTGCCACATCTTCCTGGTGGTCATAGAAATACTTGGAAATGTCTTTGTTTTTTCTTGTGATGCTAAACATAAGCCCTCCATATAAAAAATAATATTCGCCTATATTATATCACCAAAAGAGAAAATGTCAACCGATCTTTACAAAACTGTAAACTGATCGTTACAACATTAAAAAATATTAAGAGTAGCAAAAAGCTATAGACGAAATATGATAAATATTGTATAATATAGAAAAAATCTGTAAAGGGGAGGAAACCTGTTCTTGAACAAAAAAGTTTATATCATCGTCAGTCAGTCGGGAACGATTCCCTCCCGTCTTTTGAGAAAAATCACCGGTGCGGAATATAATCACGTTTCGCTCAGTCTTCGCTCTGATCTGCAGCGGATGTATTCCTTTGCCCGGCGGTATAAGTATTATCCGTTTTGGAGCGGTTTTGTGGCGGAATCACCGTCCGGCGGCGTTTTTGGCAGGTTTCCGGATGCTAAAATCAAGGTTCTTGCGTTGGAAGTGACCGACGAGCAATATGAATCGCTTTCGGCTACCGTGGAAGCCATGTTTCGGGAGCGTAAACGCTATCATTACGATTATTTAGGCGTGGGACTTGCTTACTTCAAGATCCACCGGCGCAGTAAGCGGAATTATTATTGCTCAGAGTTTGTGAAGGTCATGCTGCAGCGGCACGGAATACATGCTGCAGACTCCTTGCCGCACGTCGTACAACCTATTCATTTTCTCGACATGCCGGGAGCGAAGATGATTTATTCCGGTGCTCTCAAAGAATATGCTATTTAGGCAAACCGCCAAACAATTTTATTTCTCTTTTAGTGTTTCGATAAATAATGTACAATTTTGAAAAAACACGTTCCTTGTCGTTGACAAATTTGGTGGCTCTATGCTATAATCATTATGAATTTAAACGGTTCTTTGCGACTGACGGATCATGTGGAGCACCACAGGGAAACAAAGGACTATTTAAGCCGACCGTCTGGGCGCACTTCTCCGTTTAGGAGTCGTGCGCCCTTTTTAATTTCAGGAGGATAAAATGATGAAAAAAGTAGCGGTAATCATGGGAAGTGACAGTGATCTGCCTATCGTGCAGAAGGCGCTGGACACTTTGAAGTCCTTTGAGGTTCCTTATGAGGTGCACGTTTATTCGGCTCATAGAACCCCCGTGGAGGCCAGAGAATTTACTGTCAATGCCCGTAAAAATGGGTTTGGTGCTATTATTTGTGCTGCCGGGATGGCGGCTCATCTTGCCGGCGCAGTGGCAGCGAATACCACTTTGCCTGTTATCGGTATTCCCGTACAGTCTAAGCAAAATATTGGCGGCATGGATGCTCTTTTATCTACCGTACAGATGCCTTCCGGAATTCCGGTGGCTACGGTAGCTATTGACGGAGCAGTCAATGCCGCTTTGCTGTCTATCCAGATTCTTGCTGTGGAGGATCAGACCCTCGCGGAAAAGCTGGATGCAAAGCGTGCGGCAGATGCTAAAGGGGTATTGGAAAAGGATCGTAAGATCGCGGAGCAATTTAATCAGTAAGGAGGATCCATGGGAGGATTTTTCGGAATCGTTTCAAAAAACGAATGTCTGGCTGACGTCTTTTTCGGCGTAGACTATCATTCTCATCTGGGAACCCGTCGTGCCGGAATGGCGGCATATGATCGGGAGATCGGTCTTCAGCGAAAGATTCATAATATTGAAAATTCGCCGTTTAGAACGAAATTTGAACATATCTTTGAAGAGATGCAGGGTACCTCGGCCATCGGCTGTATCAGTGATTCAGAACCCCAACCGCTTTTGATCCGTTCGAAGCTGGGCGCGTTCGCAATCTGTACCATCGGAATCGTCCGGAATGCGGAGGAATTGATCGCGCAGCACGTTAACCGGGAATTTGGGCATTATGATGCAATGACCGGCGGAAAGGTCAATTCCAATGAGTTGATCGCTTCGCTGATCTGCCATAAAGATAACTTTGCCGACGGAATTAAATATGCGCAGGAGATCGTGGACGGCACGGTTTCTATTCTTCTTTTGTGTGACGATGGGAAGGTGATCGCCGGGCGAGACAAGCTGGGGCGGTTGCCGATGATTATCGGTAAAAATGAAGACGGCTATTGCGTGACCTTCGAGTCCTTTGCGGCGATGAAGCTGGGATTTGAAATCGAAAAGGAATTGGGTCCCGGCGAGGTGGTCGAACTGACTGCTGAGAAAATGAACTGTCTGGTCTCGCCGGAAAAAAAGAAAAAGGTTTGTGCTTTTCTCTGGAGCTATTACGGTTATCCCACCTCCAGTTATGAGGGGGTCAACGTGGAACTGATGCGGTATCGCAACGGAGCATTGATGGCAGAGTACGATAAAGAAACCGGGACGGCGCAGGATATCGACTATGTCGTGGGGATGCCGGACTCCGGTACGCCTCATGCCATCGGCTATGCCAACGAAAGCGGAAAACCTTTCGCACGTGCGTATATTAAGTATACGCCTACCTGGGCAAGAAGCTTTACGCCCAACAGACAGCAAGAACGAAACCGCGTGGCGAAGATGAAGCAGATTCCGGTCCCCGAATTGATCGACGGGAAGAAGTTGCTGATCGTGGATGATTCTATCGTCCGGGGAACGCAGATCAAGGAAACGGTGGATTTCCTTTATGAAAACGGTGCTAAGGAAGTGCATATGCGTTCCGCATGTCCGCCAATTATGTTTCGTTGCAAGTATCATAATTTTTCCCGTTCCGCTTCGGAAATGGATCTGATCGCGCGTCAGGTGATCATGGAACTGGAGGGGGAAGAGGGCTTCCGGCATATTGATGAATATATCGATAATAAAACGGAGCGTGGTAAAAATCTGCGTCTGACCCTCAGTAAAAAGTTTGGCTTTGGTTCTTTGGAGTATCAATCTCTTGAAAATACAATTAAGGCAATCGGGTTGCCGGAGTGTGAGCTCTGCACCTATTGCTGGAGCGGAAAGGAATAAGAAATATGAATAATTCAAGATCTGAAAGTTATGCAGCAGCCGGTGTGGATATTACCGCCGGTTATAAAGCGGTTGAATTGATGAAAAGTCACGTAAAACGTACCCAGACGGCCGGTGCCAATATTGACATCGGCGGCTTTGGCGGTCTTTTTGTACCGGATATTGCCGGTATGAAAAAGCCGGTTCTGGTCAGCGGTACCGATGGCGTTGGTACCAAGCTGAAGATGGCGTTTTTGATGGATAAGCACGATACGGTCGGTATTGACTGCGTGGCGATGTGTGTCAACGACGTCATTTGCTGCGGTGCCAAGCCTCTCTTTTTCCTGGACTATATCGCTTGCGGTAAGAACTATCCCGAAAAGATCGCCGCCATCGTTTCCGGCGTGGCTGAGGGCTGCGTCCAGAGCGGTGCTGCTCTCATCGGCGGTGAGACGGCGGAGATGCCCGGCTTCTATCCGGTGGATGAATACGATCTGGCCGGCTTTGCCGTGGGTATCGTGGACGAGGAAAAGGTGCTGGACAATAAGTCCATGAAGCCCGGCGACGTGGTGATCGCTCTGCCCTCCAGCGGTGTTCATTCCAA
>JAZNVY010000020.1:0-17171 GCA_045593105.1 Eubacteriales bacterium | reverse complement strand
CTGGTGCAGCTGCAGTTTGATGAGTCGGTCAATAAAGAGGCTTCTGACATTGCCTTTACCGTCCGGAGTGAGTACGTTTTGGAGGTGACCGGTACGGTCGCCAAGCGCGGCGGCGCAGTCAACGAAAATCTCAAGACCGGTATGCTGGTGATCTTGGCAGACACCGTTAAGATCTGGTCTCGCGCCAAGACCCCTCCCTTCGAGATCGTGTAGAATAGCAACCTCAATGAGGAACTGCGGTTGAAGTACCGCTTCCTGGATCTCCGCCGTCCCGACCTGCAGGGCAATATTCTGATGCGTCACCGCATCACCAAGATCACCCGGGACTATTTCGATGAGAACGGCTTTATTGAGATCGAGACCCCGATGCTGATGAAGTCCACCCCCGAGGGTGCAAGAGACTATTTGGTTCCCAGCCGGATCCATCCGGGCAGCTTTTATGCACTGCCCCAGTCTCCCCAGATCTATAAGCAGCTTTCCATGGTGGCAGGCTTTGACCGCTATATGCAGATCGCCCGTTGCTTCCGGGATGAGGATCTGCGTGCAGACCGTCAGCCGGAGTTTACCCAGATCGATCTGGAGATGTCCTTCGTGGAGATGGAGGACGTTTTGGGCATGGTCGAGGGCTTCATGGAGCGCGTCTTCCGCGATGCACTTGGCGAGGAGATCAAGCTTCCCTTGCCCCGCCTGACCTATCGCGAGGCCATGGATCGCTTCGGTTCCGATAAGCCGGATACCCGGTTTGGAATGGAGCTTTTTGATATCAGCGACATCGCCAAGGATTGCGGCTTCGGCGTCTTCAGCGGTGCCATCGAAGCCGGCGGTAGCGTCCGCGGTATCACCGCCGAGGGCGGTGCGGCGACCTTGACCCGTAAAGAAATTGATAAACTGACCGAGCACGCCAAAGGGATTGGCGCCAAGGGTCTTGCTTTCATTCGCTGGATGCCGGAGGGCATCAATTGCTCCTTTAGCAAGTTCCTTTCTGAGGACGAGCTGAAAGCGATCCTGGAGCGTGCCGGCGCCAAAGAGGGCGACGTGGTTCTCTTTGTGGCAGATGCTAAGAACAGCATCGTGCTGAATACCCTGGGCGCTCTCCGTCTGCTGGTGGCAGATAAATTGGGAATTAAGAAAGAGGGCTATCAGCTGCTCTGGATCACCGAGTTCCCCTTCTTCGAGTGGGATGAGGATAACGCGTGCTGGGTGGCAATGCACCATCCGTTCACCTCTCCCATGGACGAGTGTCTGCAGTATCTGGAGACCGATAAAGCTAAGGTGCGCGCCAAAGCCTACGACCTGGTGCTCAACGGCGTGGAGCTGGCCAGCGGTTCGATCCGTATCACCGATCCCGAACTGCAGGGCAGAATGTTCAATATGCTGGGTCTTTCTCCCGAGGAAGCCCATCAGAAGTTCGGCTTCCTGACCGATGCCTTCCAGTACGGCGCACCGCCCCACGGTGGCTTGGGCATGGGTCTGGATCGCTTGGTGATGCAGCTTCTGGGCTTGAAGAACCTGCGTGACGTAGTGGCCTATCCCAAGGTGCAGAACGCTTCCGAACTGATGAGCAACTGTCCTTCCGAGGTCTCCCCGGAGCAGCTGCGTGAGCTGGGCATCGCCATCGTTCCTCAGGACCAGAATTAACAGAATGTTTACAGCGGCGAAAGCCGCAGTATGCTAAAATTATTGTTGAAAAATCATTTCTAAGGAGAAACCTTATGATCGAGGTAAAGAATATCGTCAAAAAGTATGGCGATAAATTCGCCGTCAACGATGTGTCTTTTAAAATCGAGACCGGCGAGATCGTGGGATTTCTCGGCCCTAACGGTGCCGGCAAGTCCACCACGATGAACATTCTGACCGGTTATCTTTCCGCCAATAGCGGTACGGCGGTCATCGACGGCATTGATATCCTGGAGGATCCCACCGCCGCCAAGCGGCTGATCGGCTTCCTGCCGGAGCAGCCGCCCCTCTATATGGATATGACGGTCAAGGAGTATCTGGACTTCGTTTATGATCTCAAGGGCTGTAAATTTCCCCGGAAGGAGCACTTGGCAGAGATCTGCGAGCTGATCAAGATCACCGACGTTTATAACCGGATGATCAAGAACCTTTCCAAGGGTTACCGTCAGCGTGTGGGCTTTGCCCAGGCGCTGGTGGGCAATCCCCCGGTGCTGATTTTGGATGAGCCGACGGTGGGCTTGGACCCCCGGCAGATCATCGAGATCCGTAATCTGATCCAGCGCTTGGGAAAGAAGCATACCGTCATCCTTTCTACCCATATTCTGCAGGAGGTGCAGGCGGTCTGCGATCGGATCATCGTCATCAATAAGGGACAGTTGGTTGCCGATGGCAACGCGGATACTCTTACGTACAAGACGGCAGGCAACCGCCGCCTGGTCGCCCGGATCGCCGGTGGCAAGACGGAGGTCAAGAAGGCCATCCGCGCCATGGACGGCGTTCTCTTTGTGGACGACCTGGGGCAGAAGGAGCAAGGAACCTTCGATTTCCTGGTGGAAAGTCAGCCCAGCGTGGATATTCGTAAGCCCCTGTTCCGGATGCTCTCCGAGCACGGCTGGGTATTAATGGGACTGAAATCCATGGATATGTCCTTGGAGGACGTCTTTGTGAATTTGATCACCAACGAGGGAGGTGTTGAAGCATGACGGCTGTCTGGAAAAGAGAACTGCGCTCTTATCTTAAATCCCCGGTAGGCTACGTCTACCTCTTTCTCTATCTGATCATCGCCGGTGCGATCTTCAGCATCTTCAATCTGGCAAACTATAATTCTGACGTTAAGTATTATTTCTTCTATAGCTGCTATATCCTGATCCTGGTCATTCCCATCCTCACCATGAAGCTTTTTCCGGAGGAGCGGAAGAATAAGACCGACCAGATCCTCATCACTGCACCGATCAGCATTACCAAGATGGTGTTGGGTAAATTCTTTGCGGCATATACCATGTTCCTGATCAGCCTGGTTCCCAGCCTTTTCAGTATGGGCTTTTTGGCGCTCAATGGCAACGTGGAGTACGGTATTCTGGCCGGCTGCTACATCGGCATTTTGCTGGTAGGCGCTGCCTATATCGCCATCGCCATGCTGATGGCGTGCATCACTGAGAGCCAGATCATTGCCTTTATGATGGGCTTCTTTACCTTGCTGATCTTTGCGATCTGCGATGTTTTGAAGAATATTATCAACGTAGACTTCGTCACCAAGATCGTCAACGTGATCTCGGTGTCCACCCGCTTTGAAAAGCTGGGCAACGGTCTCTTTGACTTTTCCGCCATCTTCTATTTCATCAGTTTGACGGTAGTATTCTTATTCCTGATCGTCCGTATTATTGATAAAAGGAGGTGGAGCTGATGGCCATGAAGTCTTTTCTGAAAAGCCGTAAGTTCAAATACGGCTCTGTAGCTACCGGTCTGACGGTGGCGTTCGTGGCGGTGGTCATCATCGTCAATATCATCTTCTCGCTTTTGGCGGACGCCTATTCCTGGAAGCTGGATATGACCTCCTATGATCTTTACAGCATTTCCGACAGTACCAAGCAGATCGTCAACGCCTTGACCAAAGAGGATAAGGTGGAGCTGACGATCATGTATAACGAAGAGCAGTATCCTGAGGAATTCCGCGAGATGGTCAAACGTTTCGCAAACCTTTCGGAGAATATTGAGTATACCTATGTGGATCCGGACGTTAACCCCAGCGCGCTGACGGCTTTCGGTTCGGAATATAGCATTACCGAGGGTGCCATCGTCGTCAAAAACGGCGAGCGGATCCGGGTTATCAATTTCAGCGATATGTACGAGCAGGACGAGCAGACCTATACCGTCACCTATAAGGTGGAGGAATGCTTAGCTTCTGCGCTCCTGCACGTTACCAAGGAGCAGATCCCTCTCGTTTACTTTGTGACCGGTCACGGTGAATCCGGCTATGATTCCTTCAAGAGCCTGATCGCCAATAACGGCGCAGACGTCCTGGAGGTAAAGCTTAATCAGCTTTCCACCTTCGATGATATGGCGCGGGTCATGGTGATCTGCGGTCCTGCCATCGACTATTCGGAAACCGAGATCCGTATCCTGCAGGAGTTCTTGACCAACGATTATAATTATGAGCGGGATCTTTTCTTCTTTGCTGATCCCGAAGCACCGGAACTGCCGAACCTGGAAGCCTTTTTGGCGGAGTGGGGCATCGGCCTTGGGGATAACATCGTATTGGAATCTGATAAGTATACGGCGGCGACCTATGCCAGCTCTACCGAATCGGTTCCTCTCTATCTGATCCCCTCTTATACGGATGCTACGGTCAGCGAGGTACCCATCACCGCCGATTATCTCAGCGTGGTTCCCAATGCACGCTCTATTGATCTTCTCTTTGAGCTTTCCGGCATTACTGAAACCGCCGCATTGATGACCACCTCTGAGGAATCCTATGCCAAGAAATTCGACGCCATCAACGCCGGCTATCAAAAGGCAGATGGCGATGCGGAAGGTCCCTTTAACGTGGCCGCTGTGGCGACGCGGTATAAGTTCCAAAATAACGTAGCAATCGAAAGCCACGTCTTTGCTGCAGGCTCGGTGGATATGCTGGGCGAGTATTATATGACCTATAACGGCAACGGCGCGTTCCTTTATAAAGTCTATCAGATGATGGTCGGTGAGAATGAATCGGAGATCGTCGGCGCTGCCAAGATCGCCACCTCCACCGCTATGACGCTGGATACCGCCACCGTCCGTTGGGGCTCCATCATCTTTATCGCCGTCATTCCCGCCATCTTCCTGGTGATCGGTCTGATCGTTTATATCCGGAGGAGATACCTATGATAAAGCGTTTAAGACCCCTTTTGATCTTGGCCGGTTCTGCCGTTGTCTTGGGCATCGTTCTTTGGGTGCTGGTGGCATTTGTCCTGCCCAAGGATGAGGCCGGCGAAGAAAAGGGAAACTCCGTTGTTTTGATGGACGTAAACCTCTCAGAGGCGGATTCCGTCGAAGTAAAAAACACCTTTGATTCCTATACCCTTGTGAAAGAAGCCATCGGTTCTTACTATATCGAGGGCAAAAAGGGCTATAAGGTGGATAGCAGCGCAGTCGTTTCTCTCTTGAAGAATTTAGGCTCGCTGACTGCCACTAAAAAAGTTATCGACGCTCCCTCGGAGGAGCAGCTCAAAAGCTATGGTCTGACGGCACCGCACGGCACCGTCAAGGTGAAGAATGACAACGAAGTCTATGAATTCACCTTTGGTACCACTTCCTCCTCCGGCAACTACTATACCCAATTGAAGGGCGATCCGGCAGTCTATCTGGTGGACGCCACCGTGCCGGACGTGGCATTGCTGGCGCGCTATCAGTTTTACGTTAATGCCCTGACTGATTATGCCGGCGAATCTGCGGAGCTGGAAAAGCTGACCGATATTAAGATCGGCGGCAGCGAACGGGAGCAGGAGATCGTCATTGAGATGAACGAGCTGGGCGAGGATGAGGTCGGTACCTCATATATGATGACCGCTCCCATCTATCAGTCCTTCTCCAGTGCCATCCAGGATAGCATCAATGAACTGATGATCTATCTCGGCACCAGCACCATTGTCGGCGACGATACCTCGGAAACGGCATTGAAAAAGTACGGGCTGGATCAGCCGTCCTATATTCTGACCTACGTATTGGACGGAGAGACGGTGACGGTTCATTTCGGCAAGGTGAACGATAGTGATTATCGCTATTGCTACGTGCCCGGCGGTAAGTTTGTCCACTATATTCCGGAGACCTACGTGGAGTGTCTGGGCGAGCCCCTTAAGAGCTATTGCGAGGATATGATCTATACCCGTGCGGCTGATACCCTTTCCCATATCACCCTGAGCGGTGGCGGCAAGACCTTTGAGATCGCCATCGGAGAGAAGGACGAAGAAGGTAATTTCTTTGTCACCATCAATAATAAGCAGGTAGACAGTGAATTGTTCTCTGATTTCTACGCCCATATTCTGACCATCGGCATCACCGATTTGGGTCAGAAGGGAGAGAATAATACCCCCTATCTCAACGTCACCTTTACCCTGAAGGAGGGGACCAAGGAGTATATGAAGTTCTATTCGGTCTCGGAGCTGAAATGCTTTGTGGAGCTGAACGGTACCGGAAACTTCTGGGTCAGCACCCTCAACGTGGATAAGATCCTCTCCAATGCGCAAAAGCTTTACGACGGCGACGTTATCTCGCTGGAGTGGTAATTATTATAATAATGAAAAAAGTCTTGCTTTTTTCTGAAAAGTGTGGTAAACTAATACCAGATTGAATACCAAGGAGGTTCGTGCAACACGAACCTCTTTGCTTTTGCCTGAAAGGAGAGGGGTATGAAAGAAAGTATTGCTACGAAAGTAGAAGCCTTGGCAAAGCCGGTAGCGGAGAGCCTGGGCTATGAGCTGTTTGACGTAGAATACGTCAAGGAGGGGCCGGATTTCTTTCTGCGGTTGTATATCACCAAGGAGGAGGGAATCGCCATCGAGGATTGCGAGGCGATGTCCCGCGCGGTGGATCCCTTGCTGGATGAAGCGGATCTCATCAAGGATCACTATTATTTAGAGGTCTCCTCGGTGGGGTTGGATCGCCCCTTGAAAAAGGAAAAGGATTTTCGTTACTTCATGGGTGAACCCATTGAAGTAAAACTCTTTCGCCCGGTGGAGGGCAGCGACTATTGGGTGGGGCAGCTGACCGGCTATGAGGACGGCCGCTTTACCATGGATAGCAAAGGGACTGTTTTGGAGCTGGCGGTAAAGGACGCACGCTTGATCCGTCCCTGGGTTGATTTTTCATAATATTTAGGAGGATAGAATAAAAAGAAATGAAGAACGCAGAATTTTTCAAAGCATTAGACCTGATCGAAGCGGAGAAGGGCATCCCTGCCGACTATATGATCGAAAAGGTGGAGGCCGCTCTCCTGGCTGCCGCCAAGCGTGCATACGGTACGTCCGATAACGCCGAAGTGGTGGTCAATCGGGAGAAGAACGAGATCAAATTGTTGATCAAAAAGACCGTTGTTGAGGAAGTGACCGACCCCGCTCTGGAGATCTCTCTGGAGGAGGCGCACGATACCGTTTCCAAGCGCTTGAAGCTGGGCGACGAAGCTAAGATGGAGATCAAGACCAAGGAGTTCGGCCGGATCGCCGCCCAGAACGCCAAGCAGGTCATTATCCATGGTATCCGTGATGGCGAGCGCGGTCTCTTGTATCAGGAGTTCAATAGTAAGGAAAGCGAGATCATTACCACTACCGTCAATCGGGTCGAGCCTAACGGCAACGCCATCCTGGATATCGGCAAGAGCCAGGCGATGCTCATCCGCAACGAGCAGATCCCCGGCGAGGTGCTGAACCCCGGCGATTTCGTAAAGATCTACGTAGTAGAGGTTCGCTCCGCGCAGAAAGGACCTCAGGTTCTGATCTCCCGGACCCATCCCGGTCTGGTCAAGCGGCTGTTTGAATTGGAGGTTCCCGAAATCTTCGACGGCTCCGTTGAGGTCAAGGCCATCGCCCGTGAGGCCGGTAGCCGTACCAAGATCGCGGTCTATTCCGAGGATGAAAACGTGGATCCCGTCGGCGCTTGCATCGGTGCGCGCGGAATGCGTATCACCAAGATCTGTGAAGAGCTGAAGGGCGAGAAGGTGGACGTGATCCGCTATAGCGAGGACTCTGAGGCTTATATCGCCTCCGCGCTGGCTCCTGCTAAGATCTTGAGCGTTGCCGCCGATGATGCCGCTCATACCTGCGTGGTGGTCGTCAGCGACGATCAGCTCTCCCTGGCCATCGGTAAAGAAGGTCAGAATGCGCGCCTGGCCGCCAAGCTGACCGGTTATAAGATCGATATTAAGCCGCTTTCTAAAGTAGGTGAGTAAACCTTGGCAAAAGAACGTAAAATACCCATGCGGATGTGTCTGTGCTGCCGCGAGATGAAGGCAAAGCGCGAGCTGGTTCGTGTGGTACTCAATAAAGACGGAGAGATCGCCGTGGATCTGACCGGCAAGGCGCCGGGCAGAGGGGCTTACCTTTGCAGGGAGCCGGAATGTGTGGCGAAGCTGACCAAGACCCGTGCATTGGATCGGGGCTTTGGCAGAGCGGTGCCCGATGCGATCTATGAGCGGCTTCAAAAGGAGCTGATCTCCGGTGAATAAAGTTTTATCAACGTTGGGGCTTGCCCGTCGGGCAGGTCGCCTGAACTATGGATTTGATATGGTAATGGCAGGCTTGGGACGCACCCATCTCTTGCTTTTAGCAGAGGATTGCGCGCCCAGAACCTGCAGAAACGTGGAGGCGGCTGCCAAGGAGTTTAAAATTCCGGTGCAGTACCTGCCGGTTACCAAGGACCAACTTGGCGCCAGCATCGGCACCAAGCCGGTGGGCATCATCGGCGTGGCAGATCAGGGCTTTGCCCGGAGCCTGGCGCAATCTATCGAAGGGGGTAAATAATATTGGATCAGAAATACAGAGTGCATGAATTTGCAAAGGATTTCAGCTTAAAGAGCGCAGAGATCATGGAGCTTTTGGATAAGCTGGAGACCAAAGAGCGTACCCATATGGCGGTACTGACTCAGAGAGAATTGGATTATCTCTTTAATCACTATACGAAGAAAAACGAAGTGAAGGACTTTAACGCCTATTTTGAATTGGCGAACCGTCCCGATCCCGAGGGTGAAAAGAAGCCGGAACCCAAGGTGGAGGCGCCCAAGGAAGAACCGAAGACGGAAGAATCGAAAAAGACCGGTCCTCGTCTCATTTCCAAAGCAGAGCCGCCGAAGCCGGCTCCCAAAAAGGAAGAGCCGAAGAAACCGGAACCGAAGAAGGAACTTCCCAAGAAAGAAGCACCTAAGCAGAGCGGTCCTCGTCTGATCTCTAAAGCAGAGCCTAAGAAAGAGGCGCCCAAGCCTGCTGAAAAGCCGGTGGCTCAGCAGCCTAAGCCCGGCCCCGTCAAGCCGGTACAAATGCCCAAGAAGAAGGAAAAGGGTCCCCGCCAGGTGCAGAGCTACGAGCGTACCGTCCGGGTGGTAGATACCCGTACCCAGGACGTCAACCTGAGCAAGTACGATGATAAGCTGATGGATCTGGCCAATAGCCATGAGGGCCGTAATACGGCCGGTGCCTCCAAGCAGAAGATCCAGAAGAAGAATCAGCGTCCCGGCCAGTACGGTACTAAGAAGAAAAAGGAAACTGAGGCAGAAAGACTGAAGCGGATCGAGCTGCAGAGAAAGCAGGCGAAGATGAAGATCCAGGTTCCCGAGGAGATCTCCGTGGGCGAGCTGGCGCTTCGGATGAAGGTCAACGTAGCGCAGGTCGTTAAGAAACTGATGACCTTAGGCATCATGGCCGCGGCCTCTCAGATGATCGACTATGATACTGCTTATTTGGTGGCAGAAGAATTTGATATCCGGGTCGAGAAGGAGATCATCCTCTCCATCGAGGATCGTCTGATCGACGATCGTGAGGACGATGCAGCCGATCTGGAGAAGCGCTGCCCGGTCGTCGTGGTCATGGGTCACGTTGACCACGGTAAGACCTCCCTTTTGGATGCCATCCGTAATGCCAACGTGGCAAGCGGCGAGGCAGGCGGTATTACCCAGCATATCGGTGCTTATAAGGTGCAGTGTAACGGCGAGGACCTCACCTTCCTGGATACCCCGGGTCATGCGGCCTTTACCGCCATGCGTGCGCGCGGTGCGCTGGCTACCGATATCGCTATCCTGGTGGTGGCGGCGGACGACGGTATCATGCCTCAGACCGTAGAGGCGATCAACCATGCCAAGGCGGCAGAGATCCCCATCATCGTAGCCATCAATAAAATGGATAAACCTGCTGCAAATCCCGATAAGGTGATGCAGGAGCTGACCGAGTATGAATTGGTTCCCGAAGCATGGGGCGGTGATACCATCTGCGTTCCCGTTTCTGCTTTGAAGCATGAGAATATTGATACCCTCTTGGAAATGGTGCTCCTGGTTGCTGAAATGCGCGACCTGAAGGCCAATCCCAACCGTCTGGCAAAGGGTACTGTTATCGAGGCAAAGCTGGATAAGGGTCGCGGCTCTGTGGCCACCGTCCTGGTTCAGAACGGTACCTTGAAGATGGGCGATATCATCATCGCCGGCACGGCGGTCGGTAAGATCCGTGCCATGACCGACGATAAGGGTCGTAAGCTTAAGACTGCCGGTCCCTCCACCCCGGTGGAGATTATTGGTCTTGCAGAAGTTCCTCAGGCCGGTGATAACTTCTTCGTCGTCGAAGACGAGCGTCTGGCACGCGAACTGGCGGATCAGCGTAAGAATGATCAGAAGCTGGCGGCTCAAAGCCAGTATAAGGTCTCTCTGGATGACCTGTTCTCTCGGATCCAGGAAGGTAATATGAAGGATCTTAATATCAACGTCAAGGCAGACGTACAAGGCTCTGCCGAGGCGGTCAAGGCATCCCTGGAGAAGTTGACCAACGAGGAGGTCCGCGTACGGGTCATCCATAACGGTGTCGGCGGCATCAACGAAAGCGACGTCATGCTGGCGGAGGCTTCCGGTGCCATTATCGTCGGTTTCAATATCCGTCCCGATGCCAATGCAAAGGCTTCTGCAGAGAAAGCTAATGTGGATATTCGGTTGTACCGCGTGATCTATGATTGTATCGAAGAGATCGAAGCGGCGATGAAGGGTATGCTGGCACCCAAGTTTAAGGAAGTGGTGCTGGGTACTGCCGAGGTACGCCAGACCATTAAGGTCTCCGGAATCGGTACCGTAGCCGGTTGCTACGTCAAGAGCGGTAAGATGGTGCGGAATGCATCCGTTCGTTTGATTCGCGATAACGTGGTGATCTTTGAGGGTGCTCTGGCCTCTCTGAAGCGTTTTAAGGACGACGCCAAGGAAGTTCTGGAGAACTTTGAATGCGGTTTGACCATTGAAAACTTCAACGATATCAAAGAAGGCGATATGGTCGAGGCTTATGAAATGCAGGAGATTAAGGAATAATGGCACATCGTATTGCACGAGTGAATGAAGAGATCCGCAAGGAATTGGCCCGGATCCTTCCGACTGTGAAGGATCCTCGGGTCCCCTCGCTGATTTCGATCACAGCGGTGGAAACCACCGGTGATTTAAAGGAATGTAAGGTCTTCGTCTCGGCTCTGATGGGGGACGAGGCGGAGATGCTCCGGGGATTGAAGTCCTCCGGCAGTTATATCCGCGGTGCACTGGCAAGAAATCTGAAGCTGCGCTATACCCCGGAGCTGAGTTTCCATGCAGACCCGTCTATTAAGTACGGTATGCATATCAATCAAAAACTCCATGAGCTGGGGCTGGACGGCCATGGCGAGGAGCAGGAAGATGAGCAAGAATAACGTTCTCGCCCAAATTGCAGAATATTTGAAGGGTCAGCAAAAACTGACCCTCCTTTGCCATGCCCGACCGGACGGCGATACCTTGGGCTGTGCCTTTGGTTTAAAAGCCGTCCTGGAAGAGCTGGGCAAGGAAGTTCAGGTTCTTTGTGCAGACCCGGTATCGCCCCGCTATCTCTTTTTGAGTGAGGGTGTGGAGGATCTGACGGGAACCCCGGAAGGGGCGTTGGTCTGCCTGGACGTAGCCTCCCCGGAGATGGCAGGTGATTATAAGGATTTTGCGCTTCGGGCGGACGTGGTGATCGACCATCACGCCACCAATCCCGGCTATGGAAAACTGAATTTTGTAGACGCATCGGCGGCCGCTGCCGGTGAGATCCTTTTGGAGCTTGCAAAGCTCCTTGGATCGCTGCCTCAAAAGGCTGCGGTGTATTTTTACACCGCAATTTCTACCGACACCGGCTGTTTTAAATACGGCAATACCACCGCCCGTACCCATCGTGCGGCGGCAGAATTGGCGGAAACGGGGATGGATCTGGCCGCCTTGAATAAGTGGCTGTTCCAGACCAAGCGCCGTGCTGAATTTGAGCTCAATCGTCTGGCGATGGAGCAGCTCCATTACTTTGCAGAGGATCGGATCGTCACCATGCGGATCACCCAGGAGATGTTGGAGCAGACCGGAAGCGGTCCGGATGAATTGGAAGTAATCTCCTCTCTGCCCATTCAGATCGAGGGCGTTGTCGCGGCGGCGACCTTTAAAGAACTTCCGGACGGAAGCCATAAGGTCTCCCTGCGCACCGACGGCTCCATCCACGGCGGCGAGATCTGCGCCCTTTTTGGCGGCGGCGGACATCGCCAAGCGTCCGGCTGTACTATGATCGGTACGTTTGAAGAGATTGAAAAGAAGATGACGGAAGCCTTGGAAAAGGCGTTGGAGACCGTATGAACGGACTTTTTTTAGTAGACAAACCGGAGAATATGACCTCCTTTGGAGTGGTTGCGCGGCTGCGCAGATTGACCGGTGAAAAATGCGGACATAGCGGCACCCTGGATCCCCTTGCTACCGGACTTTTGCCGGTGATGGTGGGGAAGTCCACCAAACTTTGCGAACTTTTTACCGCCGGCCGTAAGGGCTATATCGGCACCCTGCGCTTTGGTCTTTGTACTGATACCGGTGATAGTACCGGCCAGGTGCTGGGTGAGCAGGAGGGAATGCCTACCGAGGAGGAGTTTCGGGCGATATTGCCGCAATTCCTCGGCGCCATCGAGCAACGACCGCCGGCCTATTCGGCCATTAAGGTGAACGGTGTACCGCTTTATAAATTGGCGCGCGCCGGAAAAGAGGTGGAGATCCCCACCCGTACCGTCGAGATCCATCGTCTGGAGCTGCTTTCTTTCGATGCAGAAAAGAAAGAGGCGGTTTTGGAGGTGGAGTGCTCCAAGGGTACATACATCCGCAGTCTTTTTATGGATATGGCGGAAGCCTTGGGTTGCCTTGGTACGATGTCGGCTCTGCGGCGCACTAAATCCGGCCGCTTTTCTTTGGAGAATGCCATTCCCCTGGAAGAACTGATGAGCCGGCTGGAAGCAGGCAATGCAGAGGATCTGATCACCCCTGCGGAAGCGCTTGATTTCCTGCCCCGCTTTGAGCCGCAGGATTTTTTTGCTACGTTGATGAGAAACGGTTGTGAGATCGCCGTCAAGAAAATGAAGAATGTCCCCGATACTCTCTGCTGTGTCTATAAGCATGAGGAATTGATCGGCTTGGGGCATCAATTCGAAAAGGATGGAGAGACCTTATTTAAGGTCGTAACGCATTTATGGGAGTAAACCATGTGATCGCTATTGGCGATTTTGATGGGGTTCACCGGGGTCACCGGGCGATCCTTGAGCAATTGAATACATGGGCGGAGGCTCTCGGAGCAGAAGCGTTGGTGCTCTCCTTCGATCGCAACACCAAAGGACGTAAGATCATCTCGAACGATGCTGTAAAGGAATTTTACTTTCGTCAGTGCGGCGTTCAAAAATGGCGTGCGCTTTCCTTTGAAGAATGGAAGGACGTGCCGGCGGAGGAATTCACCGACCGTTTTTTGAAGGAAGAACTGAATGCGGTGGGCTTGGTATGCGGTCAGGACTTTAAATTTGGTAAGGACCGCGCCGGAAATGAGTTCACCTTGATCAGCCGCGGCATTGCCGTCAAGAAACTGAGCAACGTGACGGCGGAGGACGTGCGGATCAGTTCCACCTTGATCCGGAAATATCTGGAAGAGGGAGATCTGGAGCGTGCCGAGGATCGGTTAGGGCATCCCTTTTGTCTAATGGGCAAGGTTTGCCATGGCAAGGGTCTTGCCCGGCAGTTTGGTTTGCCGACGGTGAATTTGGAAATTGCAGAGCAGCAGTTATTGCCGCCCCTCGGTGTTTATGCCGCATGGGTCGAGGCGGAGGGTCAGCGCTATCCGGCGGTGGCCAATATCGGCGTTCGCCCCACGGTGGAAAGCGATGGAAAACTTAATCTTGAGGCGCATCTTATGGGCGAGGTGCCGGAGCTTTATGAAAAGGAGATCCGGGTGGAGCTGAAGTCCTATCTGCGCCGGGAGATGAAATTTCGAAATCAAGAAGAGTTATTTTTGCAGATCCAAAAGGATGGGGAACAGAGTAAAGCAAGATTGGAGATGCTGAAATGAAAAATAAATGGATGATATTCCTGCTGATCGGCACCTTGCTTTGCAGTCTTTCTGGCTGTAAAAAAGCAGTGCTCACCAAAGTGCAGGAGGAAAGTGCCGGCACCGGCTATGGCACGACCGAAAAGAGTGTCCTTACGATGCAGGATCTCTATTTTCTGCGCCCCGGCAGTAACCGTAAGGCGGTCGCTGAGCAACTGGGCAGTCCGCTTTTTTACGCCCTGCAGGAGCAGAATACCGATACCTACCGTCTGACCGGCGGTGAGACATTGGTATTGACCTATAATTATAATGATAAAGTGACGGCGGCAGAACTGACCGATACTGCCGGAAAGAAGCAGGATTTCTTTCTCTATCTGAATGATCTGGGGATCATCTCCAATTATCAGAATGAAGAGACGAAAGAACCTGAAAAACCGGAGCAACCGGAGGAGACCCCTGTACAACCGGATTCCATTCCGGGGCAATCTGCTGACCACGTCCAGCCTGTTGAGCCGGAAAAGACGCCGGAGGAGGAAACGTCCCTCAAAACGGAGGGCGGTTATTTCTCCACCAAGCGTTATACCTATGAAATGGCAGAGCAGATCTTGAAGGCTGGGGTTGAGCGCGAAACGGTGCTGTCTGCTTTCGGTAAGCCCAATAGCTTCAGCTCCGTCAATTTTGCCAAGGACAGTTATTTGATCGACGTTTACGTCATGGAGGACGGCAGTTCTCTCTATCTGGACTACGGTTATAACCGTTTGGAGTTGCGAGCGGTGCAAAAGAAAAGTGGGACGACCGTTTCCAATTATATCGGCAGCTGGGGGCAGGAGAAAAAGCCGGAGGGCTTTATTCGCCTTACCCGTAACCAATCGGTGTTTAATACCTTGAAAAGAAACGCCAAACCTTCGGAGATCTACCGCCGTTTCGGTGCGCCGGATTGGCTGGAGGGTACGGCAACCCATTATCGGGATGCTTATATGCTGCGCGGCGGTGATGTCTATTACTTGGATTTTGGACCTAACCATGCCGGCTTGACTGCAATCATGCTGCAAAAGGCGGATGGCAGTATCGTAAACTATACCTTAAAATAAGAGGGACGTAATGAAAAAGATCTTTTCATTGATTTTGGTTGTGGGATTACTTTTTTCCATGACCGGATGTAAGAAAACGAAAGAAGATTTAAAATTCTACGTGGTGGAAGGAAGTTTAGTTTCTGCCGGAATGGCAGACGGCGTGCTTTTGAATATTGCGCGCACCAAAGGCCGCGTTGCGTTTACCGGCGCTGATATTGCCGGTTGGCATTGGGCGGATCACCGGGTTCAACTGGCAGATCTTTCTGTCCTGGGCGGTGTAAAAGACGGCGGAAGCCGGCTGTTTCAGGCGGGGGCGGAGGATTGCTTTGTGCTGGCCATCGGCAACCGGGTGATCTATGCCGGCAGCTTTGCGCCTTCTTCCGGCTCGGTACGCGCAGTGCGCGATCCTTACATTCAAGATGGGGAAGAGGATACCTTTTATCTGCTTTGCGATCGGAACTATGCTGATGGAGAGGATCCACGCGTTAATTCCAAGCTGTATGATTATTTAGTAGAGCAGCAATTGCTGGTTTCAGAGATCCAGCCTAAAAAGTAAAATATAGGTCGGCCTGCATAAAAAGTAAGTTTCGTTTTTATGCAGGCCGACGAATTTTCCGGTGAACCCTTGACAGATCAGAGATCTTTCTATAAAATAGTTAATTAGTTAACTAAATTAATTTTTTGGAAAAGGAGTTGATCCTATGGCACCTCCTCCCGGCGGACGTCGCGGACCGCGGCCCGAGTTGACGGAAGAAGAGAAGAAGAACGCGCCGAAGCTGACTTGGCCGTTGGTCAAAAGAGTATTATCCTGGCTGCGCCCTTATACCGGCAGGCTGATGCTGGTCTTGCTTTTTATTACTGTAGCAGGAATTTTGAGTGTAGTTCCTTCGCTATTGACCGGTCGGATGATCGACGACGGTTTGTATGGCGGGGACGTGCCGCTCCTGATCCGTTTAGCAGCCCTTTCCTTGCTGGTATTGATCGTATCTAATATCATATCTGCCGGAGAGGTCTATCTTACGACCTGGATCGGTCAGCACGTTACCTTTGATATGCGAAATAAAATGTATGCCCATCTTCAAAAAATGGGGCATCGCTTCTATACCTCCAATATGCAGGGGGATATCATCACCCGGATGACGGAGGATATCGGCGGCGTGCAGTCGGTGATCGCCAGCACGTTTTTGAATTTGTTCAGTAATTGTGCGACAGTGGTGATCGTCTTAGTCACCCTTTTTCAGAAAAACTGGATCATGGCCATTCTCAGTATCCTATTGGTTCCCTTTTTGATCCTTCCGACGCGCCTGGTGGGTAAAAAGCGGTGGCAGATCGCCGATCAGACCCAGCGCCAACGGGATAAATCCAATCAGATCCTTAATGAGACCCTCAGTGTCAGCGGTCAGCTGCTGGTAAAGCTTTTTACCAATGAGGAACGGGAGTATGCCGCCTATGAGGCAATCAATAAGGAGACGGTCCGGCTCCATATCAAGGAACGGATGATGGGTCTTTGGTTTTGGCGTACCCTTCACGTTCTGCGTGGGATCGTGCCGCTTTTGATCTATGTGGCGGCAGGCTTTGTTATGTATTCCTTGGGAGACTCCGATTTGACGGTGGGTGACGTGACGATCATCGTTTCGCTGGTCAATCGTCTGCACCATCCGGTGGATCAACTTTTGAATATCCAGGTGGACGTCATTCGTTCTATGGCGTTGTTCAGCCGTATTTTTGAGTATTTCGACCTGAAGCCGGACGTGGAAAACCCGGTAGACGGACATCAACCGGAACTGGTACGTGGGGACGTGGCTTTTCATGACGTTGCGTTTTCTTACACCAAGGAAAAGGAATTGCTGCAAGAGATCACCTTCCGTGCAGACGCAGGGAAGACCATCGCTATTGTGGGCGCCAGCGGAAGCGGAAAATCTACGCTGGTCAATCTGATCCCCCGGCTCTACGATGTGGAGGAGGGAAGCGTCACCTTGGATGGCGTGGATCTTCGCCAATGGGATCTGACCGCCCTCCGGCGGCAGGTGGCGGCGGTGACCCAGGAGACCTATCTGTTCAACGATACCATTCGTGCCAATTTGCTCTATGC
>JAZNVY010000019.1:0-4836 GCA_045593105.1 Eubacteriales bacterium | reverse complement strand
AAGCCGTGCAGGTCGAAGCCGTGGTAGCTGATGGCTACAACGTCGTCGTGGTTCTTTGCGGTGGCGATATCCATACCGGTCACGCGGTACTCGCCGACGATCCGGCGGCTCTCACGAACGCCCAGCAGGGAACCGGTATAGGAAAGATAACTGTTCTCGAAGCCGGGAACGTTCTCTTTGATGAACTTGGCAAGAATATCCACCTGCTCGCGACCCTCCAGATACATCCGGGTCAGATCCTCATTCTTGGTGGGGAAGCAGTTACGGGAATGGGCGAAGCAGATGCTCACCTCATCCATGCCGCAATGCTCGGGACGACCGGGGATATGGGTCATCCAGTTGAGATGGTTATCGATATCAGGCAGCTTGCCTTCCTCGATGACGTCGGCCAGGAAGCGCACCCACTTGGGATCCTTCATGCGCAGCTCGCTGGCATTGTACTTATCGTAGTCCACACCGCCCAGGACGAACTCCAGGGAGCAACCCATGGACATATGATCCTTCTCGCGTCCGACTTCTACTTCACCGCCTGCAAAATAAACCAGGTCGGAATCACCGGAAGCGTCAACGAACCGCTTACCCATGATGGCGCGGCGGCCTTCCTTGGTGTGCACGATGATCCCCTTGACGGTATCGCCATCCACGATGGTATCCACTAACGGAGTGACCAAGAGGAGGTCACAACCGGCTTCCTTGACCATACGGTCAAAGACCAGCTTATGCTTCTCGGGATCGGTATTACGCTTACGAATGCCGTTGATCTCGGTCAGACGGTCAAACAGCTCCTGCCCCAGACCGGAAAGGAAGTCCAGGGGGATATTGACAAGACCCATGGTCGCCAAGCCGCCCAAAGCGGAGGTGTTCTCTACCAGGATGGTCTTTGCACCGCCGCGGCCTGCTGCAACGGCAGCACCCACGCCGGCCATACCCCCGCCGACAACGACGACGTCGTACTCCCCGTAAAGAGGAGCGTCTTTTTGATTGAAATTCTTAAAGTCGATCATTTCTCTATCTCCTTATTTAATACTCACTCTGCTTCGTAGGGTTCGATGGCGCCGGGCTGGCAGGCATCATAGCACATACCGCAACCCACGCACTTGCTCTCGTCGATGACGGCGGAAACGTCCTCGATCAAGGAAATTGCCTTCATAGGGCACTGATAAATACAGGTCATGCAGATGGCGCAACCACCCACAACGTGATACTTCGTAGCCATGTTCCGATCTCCTTTCGTAAACTCTTACTTTAATAACGTACATTCCATCTGGGCGAGGACGCGCATGACGTCGCCTCTGCCCACGTCTTTTTCGATGGTTTCGGGATCCACCGGCTGACCGCCAAGGGTAGGCTTAAAGACGTCCTCCAGCTTCATTCCATCCGGCATCTTGATCCCGGTGATCGCCTGCGCCAGTTCGTCGGTATGGAGCATCTCCTCCGGCATGGGGACGCGGAACGCATCAATATTTTCCGCTTGAAAAAGGGACTCTGCATCGGTAGGGGTCTTATCCAAAAGCCGCTCTGACAAGAAACGGCTGATGCGGTTGATATCCAAAAGCTCCCAAGAATGGTGGGTATCGGTCAGTTCAAATTCAAACTGCTCACCGGCGTCCAACTGTTCATAAGTATTACGCACCTTACGGGCGTTACGATGCGCCAGATCCATGGGAATGAGATCATCCTTGGCGCCACCCTCCAAAAGCAGGGGCTTCGGGGCAAAGGTGCTGTAGATCTCCCACATCTCGGGGCCGTGCGCCGCACCGCGCAAAAGATTGCAGGCGCAATGCAAACGCTCCTTGGCCAAAAGATAACTGAATTCAGAAGGGTATCCGCTGGACGAAAGCGCCTTGATCTCCGGCACCAACGCCGATAAGAAGAGTGCCAGGGTACCGCCGCCGGAATTCCCACAGACGCCCAAGCGCTCTGCATCAAACCGCGGATCCTTTAGCATTTGGCGGATCAATGCCACCGTCTCCATGACGATCATACCCTGCAGGGTCAAGCCGCAATGGAAAGGCGCAATGGCGAGCCAGTGATCCGGATTTTGAAATTTCGAAGGATCCAGATTGCGATCGCCCTGGCCGATATTATCCATCACCAAGGCCGCCATCCCAAGGCTTGCCAGACGATGACCCATCGCCATATAACTGCCGGTCAGCCGGCCTGCTCCGCCATGACCGCAGCAGACGATGACCAGAGGATGCTTTTCTTCGCCCTCCGGCAGATAGAGGGTGGATGCGCCGTAGAACCGCTCCCAGGTTCGATAACGATATTGGATCGCCCGATAGCCCTCATATTGCTGAGCGGAGATCTCCTCCATCTCGTGGATACCGGGGATCAGCTCCTCCCGGTAGGCCAGCATCTCCTTGACCTGCCCGATGATCTCCTCCTTCTTTTCCCAAGGATGGGAAAGAGGACGCTCCGCACGGGCGGCGGCGAACCGACGCTCATATTCATCAAAAACTTCCATGGTTTTTTGCCATTTATTATTCATGGGGTCGTCACCTCACTTCCTTTCCATTATAATAGCAACCCACTTGGAAATCTATAGACATTTTTCTTGATTAGTTGCACAATTTTCTGATTTCACTTGCAATCCATCTTTTCTTTTGATAAACTGAAAGCAAGAAAAAATCAAAGGAGCGCAAGGAATGATCATTGATTTTGAGCAATTAAAGAACCATGAATTCAGCCTTTCCGGTATCAATATTTTCTACCAAAAGCCTTCTTACCGAGTGTTGGAGCAGGAAATGCGCCAAGTCAACGGCTTTCTCTTCGTCCTCCACGGAGAAGGACGGTATCTTTTCGGGGATCAATCCTTCACTATTACGCCGGGCACCCTCGTCTATCTGCCCTCCGGCTCTGCCCATACCTTTTATATCGACAGTCCGGAGATGGAATTCTACCGCATCGACTTCCGACTTCGGATCGAGGAAGAGATTGCACTTTTTTCTACTATTCCCATCAAAATGTGTGACACTGCATCCTCCGAGCTGGCGGAAGCCATCCAGACCTTAGTCGATCAGCATCAGTTCGGGCAGGACACCGTCGCCAAGACGGAGCTGCTCTGCTCTATCTTTCGCGCCCTTTCTGCCATGGTCGTCACGCCGCGAAGAGAAAAGCTGGCTCCGGCCATCCGCTATCTGCTGGAGCATCTGACCGAGGGGATCAACTGCCGCACCCTCTCGGAGGTCTGCTCCCTCTCCACCGCCCAATTCTACAATCTTTTCCAGGCAGAGTATCATATGGCGCCCCTGGAATATCGGGATACCCTCCTCATGCGCCGGGCAACCCTGCTTTTACGGGACGGTTCTTTTTCTGTCACCGAAATCGCCGAAACCTTAGGCTTTGAGAGCGTTTCCTATTTCAGCCGTTTCTTTAAAAAACACCGCGGCATCTCCCCTTCCGCTTATATCCGGGAAAAGATGAAAAGTTGATGACCGATTTGTCCTAAATGTTCGAAAAATCCTATTCCGATCCCTTTAAAAGGTGCTATTATAGGTGAAAGAAAGGGGATCAACGCTTCTATGAAAAAGAGAATTGATTATAAATGGATCATCGTCGTCTTATGCTTTATGATGGTCCTGACCACTTTGGGCTTTTGCAGTTCCAATAAAGCGCTTTATCTTTCCGCCATCACCGAGGCGCTGAACATTCCGCGCTCCGCTTTTTCGGTGGGCGACAGTATCCGATTCATCGCGACTGCGGTGGTCAATATGTTTTTTGGCAAGCTGGTGCGGAAATTCGGCACCAAAAAGCTGATCGGTGCCGGCTTCATTTGTCTGATCTGCTTTACCATCCTCCAGGCCACCTCCACCTCGGTCTGGGGCTTTTATCTCGGCGGCATCTTCCTGGGCGTCGGTCTTTCCTGGACGACCACCACCATGGTGGGCTGGGTGGTCGGCCGCTGGTGCAAGGAGAATAAAGGCACTATCATGGGCGCCGTCCTGGCCGCCAACGGCATCGGCGGTGCGGTGGCCGCCCAGATCATCACGCCCATCATCTATAATCCCAATAACGTCTTCGGCTATCGCAACGCCTACTGGATGGTCGCCGCCATTCTCTTCTGCGTCGGTGCCGTCATCATGATCTTCTACCGGGAAAAACCGGCGGAAGCAGGAGAGCATATCCCTCACGCCAAGAAAAAGAACCGCGGGCAATCCTGGAGTGGCGCGGATTTCAAAGAAATCAAAAGAAAACCGTATTTTTACAGCGCCCTTGCCTGCATCTTCCTCACCGGCGTGATCCTACAAGGCACCAACGGCATCTACGCCGCTTATATGAAAGACGTGGGAATCAATACCGCATTCCTTGCCACCGTCTTGAGCGTTCACTCCCTGGCGCTGACGCTTTGCAAATTCCTGACCGGTCTTTTTTACGACAAGCTGGGTCTAAGATTTACCATGACCCTTTGCTATCTTTCCGGCATCGTGGCCATCTTCTCGCTGAGTCTCTGCGGCCCCACCGGCTTCGGTCCCCTCTTTGCCATGGGGTACGGTCTCGTCAGTTGCCTGGCGATCCCCTTGGAAACCATTATGCTCCCCATCATCGCCGGCGATCTTTTCGGGGAACGGTCCTACGATCAGACGCTGGGGCTCTTCGTTTCCATCAATACCACCGGTTATGCGGTGGCTGCCCCCATTGCAAACTGGGTCTTTGACCGGTTTGGCACCTATAAGCCTATGTTTTTCGTCTGTATCATCTTGATGATCATCGTCGCCACCGTATCTCAGTTTAATATTTCCGCCGCACACAAGCTGAAAAAAGAAGTTTTGGCCAAGGCTGAAGCATAAAAATAAAAGACCGCTTGAGGCACACTTCCTTACGGAGTGTGCCTCA
>JAZNVY010000018.1:0-7309 GCA_045593105.1 Eubacteriales bacterium | reverse complement strand
GCCCATTCCGGCCTCATTGGAGAAAATACCGCGCCCCAGCCCGTAGCGCATAGCCTTTTGAAAGGTGATGCCGGCGGCCGCACCCAAGGCCGCCCGGGGGGCAAAGGCGGAATGGAGAATAAGTCCGGTTGCGGCAGGAAGCTTGGGAAGATTGAGGAGCAAGAGCCAAACCGTCAAAAGAATATAGAGCGCAGCCATAAAGGGAACTAATAACGTAGAGACTGAAGCGATCCGGCGAATACCGCCGGTCAAGACCAGAGCGACCAAAAGGGTGGTCAGTCCCCCGGCCAGCAAGGCCGGCCAGGATACGGAAAGCTTGCCGATGGAAAAGGCAATGCAACCGCCCTCCGGGGTAAAAAAATCCTCCGCCGCCATGACGATTCCGTTAATTTGAGAGGTGGTTCCCATGCTGATGAGGCAGGTAATGACGCAAGCGGCGGCGAAGATCCGCGCCAAAAACGGACGATTAAGACCCAGCTCCAAATAAAGGAAAGGACCGCCTAAAAAACGTCCGTTGCGATCCTTGCGTCGGTAGCGGATGGCAAGAAAGCCCTCGGCATATTTGGTGGCCATGCCGAAAAAAGCCGCCAACTGCATCCAAAAAAGAGCGCCGGGTCCGCCGGCGGCAATGGCGGTGGCGACGCCGATGATGTTGCCGGTGCCCAAGGTGGCGGCCAGAGAGGTGCAAAGGGCGCTGAATCCGGAAACGTCCCCTTCTGCGCCCGGCTGGCGGCTGAGTGCCGCCCGGAAGGCTCGGCGAAGCTTGGTGACGGAAAGCCATTTGGTGCCGATGGTGAGATAGATGCCGGTACCGAGGATCAAGGCCAGCATCCAGGGTCCCCAAAGTAAAGCGGCGATTTTTTCTAAAAACTGCATGGTTGTTCCTTTCAAAAAAAGAAAGGATGCGCATGATCTGCACATCCTTTTATACAACTTGTAATAAATAAAGTTAAATATACATTCCGCCATTGGGAGAAAGGGTCTGTCCGGTGATCTGCTCCTGCTCCGCCAAAAAGAGAATGCATTTTGCTACGTCTAATCCGGAGCAAAGCTGACCGGTGGGGATCTGCTGGCGCAGAGCGTCCAGATCCAGCCCTTTGAGCATTTTGCTTTCCACGCAACCGGGGGCGACGCAATTGACGGTGATGCCGGAGGGCGCCAGTTCCTTAGCCAGCGCCTTAGTGAACCCGATCAGCCCGGCCTTGGCGGCGGAATAAGCCACCTCGCAGGAACCGCCGGTCTGACCCCAGATGGAAGAGATATTAACAATGCTTCCGCTTTTCTTGCGGATCATTCCCGGTAAAAGCAGTCGGGTCAGTGCCATATGGGAGAGGAGATTGGTCTCTAAGACCTCCGCAAGGCTTTCCTCCGTTTCCTCGGTGAAAGCAGTATAATGGGCAACGCCGAAATTATTGACTAAAAGATCCGGCGCACCGCATTCTTCCGCCAGCCGTGCGCGATCCTCTTTTTGGGTCAGATCTCCGCAAAAAAGGGTGACCTTTCCGCCCAGCGCTTCCAGGTCTTCTTTTAAATTGGCGGCGGCTTGATGATTGGAGCGGTAAGCCAAGAGCACCTCCCAGCCTTGCCGAACGCCTAAATAGGCGGTCATACTGCCGATGGCACCGGTACCGCCGGTGATAAGCATTTTTTTCATGATCTCACTTCCTTATATGTGTATTCTACCTTAATTGGGATTAGAAGACAAGATTTAATTGAAAAAAAGAAAAAAATCGTGTATATTAATATTGAAAGATTTTTGAAGTAAGGAGGGAAGTCCGATGGGAATTCCCGTTACCGCGTTGCCCGGCGTGGGAAAGACCCGGGCAACCCTTTTGGAAAAGCTTGGCATCCGCGAAGCGGAGGATCTGCTGCGGCTTTATCCCCATCGCTATGAGGATCGCTCCATTATTCTGCCCATTGAGGAATTGACCATGCATATGGGAGAAAACGTCAGCATCGTAGCGGCGGTGATGGAACCGCCGAAGATGCGCCGCATCTATGGCGGACGGACGATGACCACCGCCTTGGTGGGGGATAAGACCGGTATGATGACCGTCACCTTTTTCAATAATCCCTATATTAAGGATAAACTGCAAGAGGGAAAGGTCTTTAATTTCTACGGCAAGCCCGACCCCAAAATGCTGATGAATATGATCGCGCCCCAGGTGGAAGAATTGAAGCCGGGGATGGTACCGGGCGTCTATCCCATCTACCCCTTGACTTCCGGACTTAATCAGCCGCAGCTGCGGCGGTGGGTCAAGGCGGCCTATGAAAAGACGGCAGAATCATTGCAGGATCCCCTGCCGGAAAAATTGCGAGAAAAATATCAATTGGCAGAGCTAAAGGAAGCCTTGGCAGCGGTGCATTTCCCCAAAAGTCCCCGGGACGTAGTCTTTGGACGGCGCCGACTGATCTTTGAGGAACTGCTTTATTTCCAATTAGGCTTGGGTCTTTATTCCGGCAGAGAGAAAGACCGCAATCATTTCCCCATCGGTATCCCCAAAAAAGACTTTTTGAATCTGCAGCCCTTTGCGCCCACCGCATCTCAGACCCGTTCGGTGCAGGAGATTCTCGGGGATATGCAAAGCGATTTTGCCATGAACCGATTACTGCAGGGAGACGTAGGCAGCGGTAAGACCTACGTGGCAGGAGAAGCGGCATTCGCCGCCCTTTCCGCCGGATACCAGGTAGCCATTATGGCGCCCACAGAGATCTTGGCGCGTCAGCACGCGGAATATTTCCGTCCCCTTTTTGAAAAACTTGGTTTTTCCACCGGTCTTTTGGTGGGCTCTATGACCCAAAAGGAGAAAAAAGAGACCTATGCCGCATTGCAAGCAGGCGCCCTCCGCTTGGTGGTAGGCACCCACGCACTTTTGCAGGAAAAGGTGCAGTTTGAGAGCTTGGGCTTGGTCATTGCCGATGAACAGCATCGGTTTGGCGTTCGTCAGCGTGCAATGCTGGCGGCAAAAGGGAAAAAGCCTCACGTTTTGGTCATGTCCGCGACCCCCATTCCGCGCACCATGGCACTCATGGTCTGGGGAGACCTGGATCTTTCGGTGTTGGATACCCTTCCTGCCGGCAGAAAAGAGATCAAGACGTACTTAGTGGGGCAGGATTATCAGCCCCGTCTGGAGGTCTTCATGGCGCGCCAGATCGAGGAGGGCGGTCAGGTTTATATCGTCTGCCCGCTGGTGGAGGAAAATGAAGAGCGTGATCTGAAGAGTGCAGAGGCACTTTTTGCAGAGCTTCGCGAAAAATTCGGCGACCGCGCCGATATGATCCATGGAAAGATGAAGCCGGCTTTAAAGGATGCGGCAATGGAACGATTCGTGGCAGGCGAGACCAAGATCCTGATCTCCACCACCGTCATCGAGGTTGGCATCAACGTGCCGTCTGCGACGCTGATGGTCTTGATGAACGCCGAGCGGTTCGGACTTTCCCAGCTGCATCAACTCCGGGGACGGGTCGGGCGCGGCGAAAAGCAATCCTATTGCGTTTTGGTCAGCGACCATAAGGGAGAGAAGACCCGGGAACGGCTGGAATATTTCTGCTCCACCACCGATGGCTTTGCCATCTCCGAAAAGGATCTGGAGCTACGCGGACCCGGCGACTTTTTCGGCAATATGCAGCACGGTCTGCCTAAAATGCAGATTGCAGACGTGGCCACCGATATGGAGCTTTTGACCCTCTCCAACCGCTGCGCCAAACGCCTTTTGCAGTACGATCCTTCCCTGCAGGCAGATTATAACCAAGGCATTTTGCAAAAAGTCCAAGCGCTTTTTGAAGCGGAAGACACCATCTTTAATTGACAAATTTTACATGAATTTTTCATTTCATTTCGCCCAAAATAGTTATTGTAAAGCAAAAGGTGACAAGAGTGATCCGAACCTGCCGCAAGGCGGTATATTTCGGCGATTTTCGCTCAAGTCACCGTTTAGAACGCTTTATAAATCTTACAAGGAGGTGTAATGAAATGGACAATTCTATCAAGAGCAATGCTAAGGCTGGTCTGGATAAGATGAAGTTTGAGGTTGCCCGTGAGATCGGTGTGGATCTGAAGCAGGGCTATAATGGTGATTTGACTTCCGCTCAGGCTGGTCATATCGGCGGCCAGATGACCAAGAAATTGGTTGAGAAGGCTGAGCAGAGCCTGTAAAAATAGGTGTATATCAGCGCAGACCGAAAAATAAAAAAGAAAAAATAAATTTATTTTCAGTTTTTGTGTGATTAAAAGAAGAACAATGATTTTTTAATCGTGCGAAAATAGAATAATGTATAAAAGCGGCTCTTTGAGCCGCTTTTATATTGGATTTTTTTATTTTTCTATCCTTCGCCCCTGCGCCTATCGTACCGAAGTACGCCGACGGCTTGCGGCGAAGGCTTCTGCATCTGATCTCCACCCATTTTTACCCGGCGGCGTATATCAGCGCAGATCAAGAGAATAAATGAAAAAAGCGGCTCAAAGAGCCGCTTTTATATTTTACTTATTCAAAATAAACCACTTGGAAGAGGTAGTCGCCCAAGCCGAACTGCTCCAGCAAAAGGACAATTAAAAACGGGATGATGACGACTGCCGGCAAGAAGATCCACCAATAGAATTTATGGGGCTTGACTGTTTTTTTATACGCCATCTGCTCCTCGATGGAGAGATCGGCGAAGGCCTCGGCGCGCAGCTTGCGAATTTCCTTATTCAAGCCGCGAAAGCCCTCCAGCTCGTCCTCATGGGCGACCTTCAGCTCATGCCGCAGAACCGATACGAAGATCAGCCCCATGACGGTGGCGATGGGGAATGCCCATTGCCAGTACGCGATGGAAAAAATGCAGACGTTTAAGAGCATCGGCCAGACGGTATTGGTGACCAGCGCCAGACTGCCCCGACGGATGGAATAATTGAACTTTTTGAGCAGGTATTCCACGATGCAATAGCCCACTAAAAGTCCGACGACCGGCGGAATGATCTTTCCCACCGTCAGTGTATCCATCCAGGGGAGGATGGTATATTTAATTTCTTCACCTACCAAGAAAATCACCTCGCCAAGTAGTATAGCATTTTTAATCAAAAAATGCAATCATTCCTCGATTTTTTCAAAAATCGATGCGGCGCCGTATTTTGCAGAGAGATTTTCTCCCTCCACCGAGCGCACCGTCCAGAAAAAGACCGGCGGTCGGTAGAGCGACCGGCAAAGCCGGAAGGAAACGTTTTGATGATCCCGGTGATTATAGGCAATAAAATCCGGTCGGGAAAGGACGTTGACCAAGAGATTTTTCAAAAGAAAGTTGATAATGGGGGAGACGGTGCTCTCTTTGCGTACGTCGCCTGCCAGCTGTCCTCTTGCGATGGACGGCGCATTTTTGCGAAACCAAAGGAGGGCGCGCGGCTCGAAGGATTCGATGCAGTAAGGGCCGTGATAGTTTTTAAGAGCGCCGCGAAGTGCCGCGCCCAAAGCGTTCCAGTTTCCGCCCACGATCTTCAGCTCAATGAGCAAGGGAACCTTGCCGTCGATCAGCTCGAAAACGTCTTCTAAAAGAGGGAGTTTTTCTTCCGTTCCCTCCAGCCGGAGGGTGGAAAGGGTATCCCATTCGGCCTCCTCGATCTTCCAATCGACGCCGCAGGTGCGGCGGAGGGTATCATCGTGCTCCACCACCAGCTTGCCGTCCTTGGAAAGATGGACGTCCAGCTCGATGCCGTAGCCGGCGTCCCGCGCCAGACGGAATGCCGGTAACGAATTTTCCGGAACTCCTTTTTTAATATCGTGAAGTCCACGGTGGGCGTAGCGATACTTCTTCAACTCGTTCAGCTCTGCCGGACGGCGAAGCCGTGGCTTGATCATATAAAGCCATAGGAGCACCAGCGCCAAAAGTAAATAAAGAATAATCATATCAGTCCTCGGTATCGAAAATTTCCAATGCGTCCTTGGGGGCGTCGGGACGGTTATCGCCGTGACGAACGAAGAGCATGGTGATAAAGGCCAGAATGGAAAAGACCAGCGCATAGGGGAACATCACCCGATATCCCCAGGGCAGGTAGGCAAAAAGATAGCCGGAGAGGATGGGGGTAAGGATCTGCGCCGACATGGAGAAGGTATAGTAAAGACCGGTATATTTTCCCACGTCGCTGCCCTTGCTCATCTCCACCACCATGGGATAGGAGTTGACGTTGATGGCCGCCCAGCCGATGCCGATGACCGCCATGATGACGTAGGCCATAATGCTGTAATGCGGCAGGAGAAATCCGGTCAAAAAGGCAATGGCTAAGAGTGCCACGCCGCCGAGGATCACCTTTTTACGTCCCAATTTAGCAGAAAGCTGACCCACCGGGAGATAGGAGGCGGTGGCTACCAGCATGGCGATGATCATCATGGTGGCGCCGGTGCTTTGGCTCTTGCCCCAGACCTCGGAAACGTACCGGGAATAGGCGGTGTTCACTGCATTATAAGCCATAAACCAAAGGGATACGGAGATCAGGATAAAGAACAAACTGCGCTTGACGTCGCGCGGCATGGGTGCGGCCTTGCCGTCTGCGGTTTTTTCTTCTTTTTCTTCCGGCATCTCCGCCACTAATTTATTCTCGTTGATGGTCAGCCCCAGGACGATGGCACAGGTCACCATAAATCCGGCGATGATGGCGAATACGTAGGTGTAGTTGGCAAGGGACTGATCCTTGATGAGAAAGGCGATAACCAGATAGGTCATAATACCGCCCAAAGCGCCCATCAGGTTGATGACAGCGTTTCCCTTACTGCGCAAGGGCTTGGGGGTGACGTCCGGCATTAATGCCACCGCCGGCGAGCGGTAGGAGCTCATCACCACCAGCAGAACGCCAAGGATGATGACGAAAAAGAGGAGATTTTTCTGATTGTTGGCCAGTGGCACCAGCAGCATGATGGCAGCCGCCAGGCAAGAGCCGACGATGATAAAGGGCTTGCGCTTGCCGAAGCGTGTCCGCACCTTATCGGAAAGGGCGCCGAAAAGCGGCAGTAAAAAGACAGCCAAAAGGTTATCGGCGGCCATAATATAGCCGCTGACGTCGTCGGTGACGTTGAAGGTCTTTTTCAGCATCAGGGGAATGGCGTTATCATATAACTGCCAGAAGGCGGAGATGGCCATAAAGGCCAGACCGATCAAAAATGTACGTTTGTAATTTAACTTCATAAAAGCTCCTTTCATAGCCCCGGCTTTGCCGGGGCTACGATATACTTCTCTTTCATTTTAAGTGAAATGAGGGGTAAAGTCAACCAAAGATTGCTGGAAAAGATCATCAGCACGCAAGGGCTCTTCCGGCAAGGAGCCGGCAATGATCTGCTCCGCC
>JAZNVY010000017.1:0-4999 GCA_045593105.1 Eubacteriales bacterium | reverse complement strand
TCCATAGCTACCTCCTTATAGTTTAGTCTATTGTATTTTATGAAAGAAATGATATTTCGTGAAAATTTATTGAAAAAATGCGCATGCTGTGCTATACTGACTTCATAAATCTTAAAAAGGATGTTCACGATGAAACGCATAATTCCCTTGATCACCGCTTTGCTTTTGATGCTGACATCATGCAGATCAGCCGCTTCTGTGCAAGAGCAAACGTTGGCAGAATTTACTGACGCGATGCGTGTTTATGATAAGCAAGCGATGACGGAACTGCTGACGGTATTTCCGGATAAAAAACCTTATGTTTATCTTGATGATATCTTTAATGACGAGAAGTATCAACAACTGTATCGTTCGTTGTATATCGACATAACTTATGCAATCAAATCCAAAGAAAATAACCGCATAACGGCAGAATTTACCATGCCGAATGTTCAGAAGCTTTATGCCAATGCAGCGGCGATGGTGACCAACTTGGCTTTTATGGACGAGACGTTGGTCGAAAAACTCAATGAAAATGAAATGAACGGCATTATTTTGATTCAGGAATTAATGCTGGAAATGGTAAAGCAAGAAGAAAACGTTGAAACCATGAAGCAAGAGTTCACTCTTTCTTTTGCGGAAAAGAATGGAAAGACCGTCATCGTGTGTGACGACGAATTAAAAGCGTTGCTGACCGGGAATTTCTTCCTTTCTAAAAACGTGATGGTTCCGGAAGATATTGATTAATCTGAATTTATTTTGACGATGATACTACCAAAGGAGATGTAAGAATGAACGAACCTATTTTTAATGTTGGAAGCGGTATCGAAAATTTAGATGCACGTATGATGGAGAACCGAAAGGTATTGGCTTTCGGGGAACTGGATGAAAATGCGGCTTGCCGTATTATTGCCAAGCTGCTTTATTTGGCCGAAGAAGATGCTGCTGCACCTATTACGCTTTATATTAATTCATCCGGTGGCTGGGAGACTGAAATTTTGGCTATTTATGACGTGATGAAGAATATCTCTTGCCCGGTAGAAACGGTTTGCGTAGGGAAAGCGCACGGCCTTTCTGCATTACTGCTTGCTGGCGGTGAGAAGGGTAAACGGATGGCTTACGCTAATAGCGAGATCATGCTGACTCAGGTGGGTCGGGATCGTACCTTTGGCCAGGCATCAGATATTGAATTGGAAACGGAGCATCTGCTTCAAACCAAGAAACGGATCAATAAGCTGCTGGCTTCGCTTTGCGGACGGAATGAAGAAGATTTAACCGCCGACTTGGAGCGTAAGTACTGGCTGTTTGCTGAGGAAGCGAAGGCATACGGATTGATCGATGGGATCATTGAATAAATAACAGCCCATAGGAGTTCTATGGGCTGTTTTTTTACTTGATTTTCAAGGTGATTATGTTAAAATGAAAATGAAAGGCGGTGACGATTTGGCTGGAAAACGAAAGAAAAAAGATTATATTAAAAGCATTGGTATTATAATTTTTATTGCCGTCGGTATTGTCTCGGCCTTATATGCAAAAGAGGGGCGTCTTTTCCCTAAATCTGATGAAGGCTTTGCTTCCGATTGCTATGTAGATTTCATCGATTGCGGTCAAGGAGACAGCACCTTGATGGTGTCGGATGATGCCGTTGCTCTGGTTGATGCGACAACGGCCGACAACGTCAAAAGTGTCATTGATCATTTGAAACAACGCGGCATTGAAAAAATCGATCATTTTTTCTTGACCCATCCCCATGAAGACCATATCGGCGGCGCGCAAGAGGTTTTAGAGAATTTTGCGGTCGAGAATATTTACATGCGGCGTCCCACTGTCGGTACGGAGCCTACAACCTCGGTTTATCTTAATCTTTTAAAAACCATCAAGAAACAGGGGAAAAGTGTGCACGCCGTTGAACCGGATGAGATGATCCAATGCGGAGATTTGAAAATTAAAATCTTAGGTCCGGTAGAGGATTATAGGGATTTAAACGATCAGTCTATCGTGCTTCGGGCGGAATATGAAAAGATTTCTTTTATGATCACCGGTGACCAGGAAATCCCGGCCGAAAAAGATCTTTTATCCTATCATGGTACGTCTGCATTGAAAAGCACGGTTTTAAAGATGGGGCATCACGGAAGCAGTACCTCATCCGGAACATCTTTTTTGAATGCGGTATCTCCGGATTATGGAGTGATCTCTTGCGGAACGGATAATTCATACGGGCATCCGCACAAGGAAACTATATCGCGCTTGGAAAAGATGGGAATTGTATATTACAGAACGGATCTTCAAGGTACCGTTACTTTTTATACGGATGGATCAAGCATACGGGAGGAATTAAAATGAAACAATATGGTGTAGATCGTTTTGAGGAAAACGTTTGTGTTTTGGTAGATGGTGATGGCGTGGCTGTTTCAATCGATCGGGAACTTTTGCCGGCAGGTGTGCAGGAGGGCGACATTCTTTCTTTCGACGGAAAGGTGTATCATCTCCGGCCGGATATCACTGCAGAAAAACGGGCGGAGTCTAAAAGTTTGATAGACGAACTTTTTAATTGAGAATATCGTATATTTTTTTAAAAACCTTCATATCCATATACAAAACGAGTATGGAAGTATGGAGGTTTTTTTAATGACCAACACAAGCATTTACCAGGATATAGCGACTCGCACCGGCGGCGACATTTATATCGGTGTGGTGGGGCCTGTACGAACCGGAAAATCTACGTTTATTAAGAAATTTATGGAGAACTTGGTTATCCCCAATATTTCGAATGATTATAAACGTGAACGTGCAATTGATGAATTGCCACAATCTGCAGCCGGAAAGACCATTATGACGACAGAACCGAAGTTTATCCCCGATGAAGCAGCAGAGATCGTGATGGAGGATCATACCCGGTTCAACGTTCGATTAATCGATTGCGTGGGATATGTGGTCGATGGAGCAATGGGGCAGACTGAAAACGGTGAAGCGCGCATGGTGGAGACACCATGGAGCGATGAAAAAATGGAATTTCAGGAAGCGGCAGAAATGGGGACACGGAAGGTGATCTGCGAACATTCAACCATTGGGCTGGTAATTACGACTGATGGTAGCATCGGCGAGATCTCACGGGACGATTATGTTGAAGCAGAGCGACGGATCATTCGCGAGCTGAAAGCGATTGATAAGCCTTTTGCAGTGCTGGTCAATACCATGTTCCCGGAAAGTGATAGTGCGCAAGAGCTGAAAGAGCGCTTGATGCGTGAATACGATGTTCCGGTAATGACGGTAAATTGCTTGGAACTGGATCGAGATAAAATTCTTACCATCATTCAGAACGTTTTGCTTGAATTTCCGGTTAAAGAAATCATGGTACATCTACCCACTTGGGTGAATGGGCTTGATAAAGATCATTGGTTGAAGCGAGAGGTTTATTCCAGTCTTTTGGAAAGTGCTAAAAGCATCGATCGTGTTCGTAGCGTCAAAAAAATGGTGCTCGATTTAGGAAAAGAAGAGCGGCTTTCCCGTTGCGAGATTGAAAGCGTCGATCTTGGCGAAGGGAGCGCGGATCTTAAGGTTGAATTAAAGCCGGAACTTTATTATAATATTATTAGTGAAGCCGCAGGCGTTCGTATTGATAATGACGGGGATCTGGTGGCGATGATCAAAGAACTTTCGGCCGCTACCCGAGAGTACGAAAAAATGAAAGATGCTTTTGCAGAGGCACAATCAAAAGGCTATGGCATCATCTTTCCGTCTATGGAGGAGATGCAGTTGAGCGAACCGCAAGTTTTCAAGCAGGGCGGTCGGTTTGGTGTAAAGCTCTCGGCTGAAGCTCCGTCTTATCATATCATACAAGCAAATATCCGTACGGAAATTTCTCCTATTGTTGGGAGTGAAAAACAGTCGGAAGAATTGATTGAGTATTTACTCAGAGATTTTGAAGAGGATCCTTCCAAGATTTGGGAGTCGAATATTTTTGGAAAGTCTGTACACGATCTTGTAAACGAAGGTTTACATAATAAATTGTCCAGAATGCCGGATGATGCGCGTTTTAAGCTTCAAGAAACGCTTTCCAGAATTATCAATGAGGGCAGCGCCGGGTTGATCTGTATAATTCTATAAAATATAGAGATACTTACCCATGAGGTGAGCCAAATGAATAGTGAAGCACAAGCGTTTTTTGATACCTTGCCGAAATGGCTCCGAGAAGATATTCTTCAATCCGGAGTTAATTTTAGTACCAGAAATGAGCTGGAAGAAATTGCTCGAAATTTTTCGGCAGAGCGTAAAGAAAAGCCGGATCCCAAGTGATGAATAATACCGGAGAGTCTTAGTACTCTCCGGTATTATTTTTTTGACATTTTACTGTATTTGTCGTATAATGTTCGATAGGAGGCGAGGGATTTGTCAAAACGCTATTTAATGTGGACTTTGACCACTTTTGTGGTGACACTTTTCATCTGTACGATACTATCCCTAAAAGTGCTGTCAATCGCCGCATTGATTATGATTTTGGCGCTGATTCCCATAATCTTTTTTCGCTGTTCCTGGAAGAAATTAGCAATCCCTTGTATGGTCGCGTTTATTCTTTCATTTGCTTATTATACTTGGACTGATTATAGATTAAATGCCATTCAAAATGATTTGGTTGATACCGAGACGGAGATCGTCGGACAAATCGTGGACGTCGGTCATAATGCGGCCGGTGATCTTTTGCGGTATAAGGTGCGTGTGTCTGCGTTTGAGGGTGAAAAAGCTTCTCCCTATGATCCGATATTTATTCAATTGTATGTGGATCATGATACGATGAAAATACCCGGAACTTTCATTGAAGGTAGGGTGACATTTTTTGAAACATCGGTGGAATTTGGCGCCGGGCGAGAGGAACGCATACTATTAAACGCGGTCTGTGAAGCAGAAGAAGTTGTTTTTATAAAACCTTTAAAAAAGACGCTTTCGGCGTGGCTCTATGAATTTAGAACTGCGATGCGGGAGAATGTATCCTATGGAAGCGAGAAAACGATCGGTCTTTTAC
>JAZNVY010000016.1:0-3421 GCA_045593105.1 Eubacteriales bacterium | reverse complement strand
GACATCATTTTCTCGGTCCAGCCATCATAGTTCTTCGGCCAGGGATTGCCCTTAGAGTCCTTTCGGATGCCTTCATCCATCAGCAACATTCCCGGCGCAATACGGACGTTCTCAATCTTGGATGCATACTCAAAAGCCGGGGCAAAGGTGCCGATGGGCTTCATGCAGGAGCCGGGCTGGCGGTAGGACTGGGTAGAGCGGTTCAAGCCGCGTGCCACCGTCTTTTGCCCCACCCCGCCGGACATTCCCACCACCGCGCCGGTAGTATTATCAATGATCGTAATAGCGCTCTGCAGGCTTTGACCTTTGGCTGTCACCTTGGGGAAGTTAGAGGGATCCTCAAAGATCTTGTCAACGGCGTTCTGCACATCCAGATCCATGGTGGAATAGATCTGAATACCGCCGGAAAAGACAAGGGAGCGCGCGTACGCTTCGCTATAACCCTTTTCATTCACAAGCGCCTTGATAACATCCGTCACCACCTGGTCGACAAAGTAACTATTGACAGCGGCACCGGACTCATTCTTATTGGATTCTCCCACGTGAAGCTCCAGCTTTTCCGCTTTTGCCGCCTCCGCCTCTTCCGCAGTAATATAGCCCAGCTCCAGCATTTTATCAATGACAAAACCGGCACGGCGGGTATTATTATCGGGATTTTGGATGGGGTCGTAGTAGGTGGGCCGATTGGTAATGGATGCAATGCTGGCACATTCGAAAAGCGTCAGCTGATCCAGCGTCTTGTTGAAATAGACCTCTGCCGCCGTCTGGACACCATAGCAGCCCTGGGAAAGATAAATGGTATTGAGATAGACCTCTAAAATCTGGTCTTTTTTATACTCACGCTCCACATACCAGGCACGGCGGATTTCCTGGATCTTACGGGATACGGTCTGCTGATCCTCGCCGGTAATATTCTTGATCACCTGCTGAGTGATGGTGGATCCGCCAAAGATCTTATCCCCCATGGTGATGAAGTTTAAAACTGCGCGACCGGTACGGAGCAGATCCACACCGCTGTGCTTATAAAAGCGCTCATCCTCGATGGAAACGAAAGCGTGCTGAAGATTTTTGGGGATGGAATCAATATCCGCCCAGATGCGGTTTTCGCTGGCGTGAAGAGTCTCTGCTTCAACGTAAGCGCCATCCTTGACGCCATAGACCACTGAGGTATAGTTCAAGGCGCTATCAACGGCTGAAAGATCAAATTCATCGTCCAGATAGATAAATGCATACCATGCAAAGACTAAGACGACAAAAAAGCAGGTCAGAATACCGGTCAGACAGACCGCCCAAATGGATTTACGCGCCCAGACAGGCAGACGTATCTTTTCCTTTTTTTTCGTCTCCTCAACGGCATTCTTAGTTCCCGGCAATACTGCGCGCAATTTAGCCTTGATTTGGTTCCAAAATTCTTTTATTTTCTTCAAAGAGAGCCATCTCCTTTTCCGATGATCTTCAAAAAAGTTCCTTTTAATGAACAAACGATATATTCCGGCATTTTCACCCAAGTATATACATATTTAGTATACCAAATAATATAACGATTTGCAAGCATAATCCGCCTTTTTAAGATCTTCGGCTTCTATGCCGGCAATAGCGGCTCCAGCCATCCTCAACCAACCCGCAGGCATAGGCGGAAAAGCTTTTATGCCGAATCATACGCGCGCTCAATCCCAAAGACAGCACCGCCAGGATGCAGTAAGCACCGTAGCGCAGATAAAAAATCATCGTTCCCCAAAGCCGTCCTTTGATAGCGGCGCGCCCCACGCGAAGAGCCTGAAAGACACCGGCATCCGGATAAAGAAGCAAGACGTATTTGCAAAGGATATAACGAAGATAGATCACCAGCATCCCAAAGAGAACGCCGCACCAAAGAAGAATTGAAAGCCCGATCAACCAAGGAGAACGGAGCATGAATTCCGCCGCCAAGCGGAACGGATCCTCCCGCAGGGAAAAAATATCCTTTCCGCTGACTACTAAAAATGAAAAAAAGAGCACCACCTCTAAAAGTGCCGCCAGCAATAAAAGAAGCAGGCGTTCCAGATAGGTCAGCGCCTTTTTGAGAGCGGAAACTGCCGTCGCCTTCGTCAGCAGGACCGGCCGACGAAACAAAAAGAAAACCTCCCGAAAACCGCCGTTTCCCTCTATAAAATAATGAGAGATCCCATAGGAAAAAGGCGTATAAAGCAGCGATGAAAACAAAAGGATCAGCCATGCTGAAAGATAAAAACCGCTGTCCAATCGGGTGCGAAATGCGGAATAAAAGTCTTTATGGACGTGAAAAAGAAAAGCTCCGCCCAATAAAAGCAAGACCACTAATATAAAAAGCAGCAGGATCATAATGGCATAGAGAATTCCCCGTTGCTCTTTGTTTTCAGGCTTTTTCTTTGGCATCCAATGCCTCCTTGCAAAAATAAAGGGATGCACGCATCGTACATCCCCTTTATTTAATTATGATGATTTAGTCTACCCATTTAAAGAGAATCGTTCCGGGCAGGAGGGTGGTATTGAGGATCTTCGCTACGCGAGCAGTATCCTTGGCACCCTCAGCAGAGTCACTGCTGGCACCTTCCATAAATGCACTGTATGTAGTATGGATGGACGGATCGTAAAGATCGATTGCATCATTCTTATGATACATTGCATGAGTAGCCAGCTTTGCATTATTATCGAAGAACTTCAAGCCCAAGTAGAAGGAACGTTCACTGGCGTGAGCATCCGGATTCTGCACCGTAATATTGGTGCTGATGGAGGAAGAACCGGTTGCAACGGCAGAACCGTAGAGATAGTTTGCACAATCCGGATAGACCGCATTGACATCGGCTGCCTTCTCTGCCCAGGCACGAACAAAGGAAAGACCGATATTGGATTTCATATCCTGATAGCGAGCCTTCTGCGCATCGGTCAGAACTTCCAGCACCGGAGTTTCATGCTCCGCTTTCCAGATCTTGGTATACTCCTCGGCAACACGCAGAGCAACAGACGGATTTTCGCAAGTCTTCATGACAGCGAAACCGCCGGCCCAGCCGGCAACCGGAGTAATGATCTCTTTGACGAACTCTTCACCAGCAGCGGCCATTTCCTTTTCAGAAGTAACCTTTTCGGTAAATTCTTCGCCCATCATAGAGCGGTAGGTCGTTTCATAAGTCTGACCGTAAGGATAAGCAACGAAGTCCCAATCGGAAATCGTCTTATCCGCCATTTTCTTCACCTTCAGGAGATCTTCCGCATCGCAACCAACGAAGGAATAGGACTTCACAGCATCCGTTCCTTCATAAATGTTGAAGAGTTTTTCATAAACGCTCTCGTCTTCCCAAGCGGAAGCCTTTTCAAAGGAGCCTACATAACTCTTATTCTCCGCACCCTTAACGGTCCAATACCAGGACTGAACCACATCAGCAGTCTTGCTATAGTCCACATT
>JAZNVY010000015.1:0-3391 GCA_045593105.1 Eubacteriales bacterium | reverse complement strand
GAGAGATTTTTCTATTTTTAGTCGATATGTTGGCATCCTGCCAACTCGATATATTTGCGTCTCGCAAATTCGATATAATTTTGCAAGCAAAATTTCGATATGATATAAATTCCTTTTTCCTCGTTGCGAAGCAACATATCGCGTTTTGCTTATGCAAAACATATCGAGAAAAGGGTCGGCGGAGAAATCCGCCGACCCTTTTTATATCGAAAATTCCAAAGGAATTTATATCGCCGCCAAGTGTCCTTTGAGACACTTGGCCTTGGGGGTCTGTTTTTTCTTTACATTCCTTCGAAAAACCTTTATAATAGAAATAGAAATTTACTTAAAGGAGAGGCACGATGATCACCTGGCTTTTAGGGCGCAGCGGTACCGGGAAAACCGAAACCCTTATGAAAAAACTGCCGCAGCTGGCGGCAGCATATCAGCAGGTCTACTACCTGGTTCCGGAGCAAAGCTCCATGGGACTGGAGCGTGAGATCGGAGCCTTGGCGCTGGAGAACGTGAAGGTGGTTCCGTTCCGGCGGCTTTGCAATGAGATCTTCCGTCGGTTTGGCGGTGTGGCAGGCAGTTATATGACTGCCGCCCGGCAGACGGCGCTGATCTATCGTGTCCTGCAGCAGGAGCAGTCCAAGCTGCGGTATTATCGGAAGGCACGGCCGACCATGGGCTTTGTGTCCAAGCTATCTGCGGTCTTTTCGGAGTTTTCCCTTTCCGGGCTTAGCCGGGAGGCGGCGTTCCCCGTCTTAGCAGAGAGCGGACGGCAGGATTGGCAGGAAAAGTATCATGATCTTTTTCTGCTCTATGATGCCTATCGGGCAGCATTGGATGAGCAAAACCGCTCCGCCGCCGAAGACCTGGCGGTCGCCACGGAATTGGCGCGGGAGCGCGGCTATTTCAAAGGTGCGGCGGTGGTCATCGACGGGTTCTTTGGCTTTACCGGCCGTCAGCTGGAGTTGCTGGAGGTGATCTTTCGGCAAAGTGCGTGCGTTCTTTGCGCCCTCTTGCTGGATCCGGAAGATCCGGCGCTGCTGTTTTCTTCCGCCAAAAAAGAGTGGAATGCCTTGAAGCGTTTGGCCGGGGATGCGGAGCAGGAAACTATTCGGTTGCCCGGTCCGTCCCGGCGTCTGCAGAATGAGGATCTGCAATTTTTAGAGCAGCATTTCTTTTCCGCCGCGGAGCCGGCGGCAATTACCCCTACCCATCTGCGCCTGATGGTGGGTCGGAATATTCGGGAAGAGCTTTCCATGGTGGCGGCAGATATAGCCAAAAAGGTTCGGGAGCAGGGGCTTCGCTATCGGGATTTCGCCCTCATTGCCGGCAGTCTGGAGGAGTACGGCCCCATTGCAGAGACGGTATTTGCCAAGTACGGGGTGCCTCTCTTTGTGGATCGCGGTCGCTCCTCCTTGGGCAAGCCGATCTTCGCCTTTGTCCAGAGTGCACTCCGCTTAATCAGCCCGGAACGCTATTTTCGGCAGGAAGATCTGATGACCCTTTTAAAAACCGGGCTTTGCGGCGAGGATCGCGATCTTATCAGCCGGTTGGAAAATTATTGTATTTTATGGCAGATCAACGGCGAGCGGTTGATCCGGGATGCGGATTGGACGCAAAATCCCTTGGGTCAGGGAAAAATGACCGAGCAGGGAGAGGCGTTGCTGGCAGAGCTGAACGAACTGCGCCGCCGTCTGCGTGCGCCGCTCTTAAGATTTAAGGGGCAGGCCGCCCCCGGAACCGGCAAGGCTTTGGCGGAGGCAGTCTACGGCTTGTTGTGTGATTTCGGTGTGGAGCATCAGATCACCGCTTGGGCGGAGAGGTATCTCGCCGAGAGTACCGTCGGGGTCAACGCCTGGGATACCCAGCAAAAACGGCGGCTCAGCCGTGAGTATCTGAAATTATACGGCGTCATGACCGATATCCTGGACGATATTTATACCGTCTTTGGCGACACCCCTCTTTCTCTCTACGCCATGGAAGAGTTGATCGGTCTTTGCGGCGAGGAGACCACGCTGAACGTGGTGCCGCCCACCCTGGATGCGGTTTCAATGGGCGAGGTGGCGCATAGCCGGTTGCAGGATGTCCACGCTCTCTACGTGGTAGGGGCAAACCAGGGAATTCTGCCCATGCCGGTGGGCGACGGCGGTTTGATCGGCGATGGAGAACGGCGTCTTTTCGTGGCGCACGATCTTCCTTGCAACGCTACCTTGCAACAAAATACCCTCCAAGGGCAGTATCGCTTTTATGCAGCGATCTTTTCTGCCCGGTCGGAGCTGACCTTCAGCTATAGCGCCTTCAGTATGAAAGGGGAGGCGTTGCTGCCTTCGGTTTATATTGAAAAGCTTCAGCGGTTGGTGGAATTGAAGCCGATTTTGCGGAGCGATATGGAGGAATATGACTTCGCGGTAACGCCGGAAGGCGCGCGAGAGCTCACCGGCTGGGCACCGAACCTCCGTGCCGATATTCTCCGGGAGCTGGGGGAGGAGGCTTTGCCGCCCCGCGATCCGGAGGAACGGCTGCCGGAAGAGGTGGTGCGCCGGATGTTTGGCGACCACCTGCGGTTAAGCTATAGCCAGATCAGCCTTTATCAAAGCTGTCCATTCCGGTATTTCCTGGAAAAGACCATGCGGATCAAGGAATTGGAGCCGGTTACGTTTGACGTCCTCAATATCGGCACCTTTGTCCATTACGGCATGGAAAAGCTGATCAAGACCATCCGCGCCGAGAATTATAATTACGATCTGTATACTCCGGAGAAAATTCAACAATTCGGAGAGCAATTGGCGGAGGAATATCTGCAGGATCAGCTCCGCGATTTCAACCGTACCAATCGGTTCAGCTCCCTTTATCGGCGGATGACCGCTCTTTTCTGCCTGGTGGCGGAGAACGTCCTGGGTGAGCTGAAGGACGGGCGGTATATCCCCTATGGGGAGGAGGTCTCTCTGGACGGGGTGTGCCTGCCTTTGAAGGGCGGTGCCACGGCGGAACTGATCGGTTCGGTGGATCGCGTGGATACCTATGAAGAGGACGGCAAGACCTATCTCAAGGTCACCGATTATAAAACCGGCTCTAAAAAATTCGACCTGCGCGGAGTGACCAATCGGGACGGCGTCCAGCTTCCCATCTATCTTTACGGATTGATGAAAAGCGGAAGATGGAAAGAACCGGTTCCGGCGGCTGCTTGCTATATGGAAGCAAAAACGCCGGTAATACGGGAGACCTTTCAGCCGACGGAACTGGAAGAAAAACTGCGTGATTTTTATAAACGAAACGGCGCCTATAATGGGGATGAGACGGCAATTTCTGCCTTGGATACGCAGAAAGGCGGCCGTTATTTCGGCATCCGCTATACCAAAAGCGGCGCATTGGACGGAAAAGAGAAGAAGGTCTACGATCC
>JAZNVY010000014.1:0-9668 GCA_045593105.1 Eubacteriales bacterium | reverse complement strand
TGTCCTTCTTGGGCCAGTTCTCCCAAAAAGGTTTGCTCATCCTCCGAAAAGGGCAGCGGTTGATGGCAAAGCGGCAAGAGCAGGTCTCCTCGGCACATGAAGCCATAGACATGGACGAAGGCATCTTCCGTCCGGCCGAGGACTTGGAATTTGGTGCCCGGCGAAAGTAACAGCCCGTGATGTGTTTCCAGGCAGAGGGTCTGCTCATCGATCTGCAGGGTCGTGGTACCGCTGACCATATAGAGTAATTGGTAATGATCGATGATAAACGGAGGTTTTTCCAATTGGGTTCGCATTTTTCGGTTGTAAAAGACGACCAGTTTATCGATCATAAAGAGATTGACGATCTCCGTCGTTTTATAGTGTCTTGTTTCCATGCTTTCACCGTCCTTTTAAATATTGTAACATAGTTTATTTGATTTTTATAGTAATTTTAGCCACAAAATATGTAAAATCAGTCCGTCCTTGCATTTTTTGGCGAAAACTCTTATAATGTTACTTACAAATAGGCTCGCGTGAGACCCAGATGACGTCCTCACCGATGCGCTCCACGTCGCACCAGGGGATGCGAAGATCCTCCCGGTGGAAAAGGGCAAAGCCCTTATTGCAGAGGACGATGGCGTCGATCTTTCCGCATTGGCAGTCGATGATGAAATCCTTGGGAAAGCCCAGCTTCCGCCCGGAGCAGGAGACGATGACTTCCTTTTCCTTGAGACATTCCAGCGAAAGTTCCATAAAATCACCTCAGTATTAAACTATGAAAGGTTTCGATAAGATGAATACAAATTTTAAAGATAACGCATATAAAATTGCAAAAGAACTGATTGCCGCGGCAGGCTTGAAGCCCGGCGCGCTTTTGGTGGTGGGCTGTTCCTCCAGCGAGATCTTGGGCGAAAAGATCGGTACCCATTCCGCACCGGAGGTGGGAAAAGAGGTGGCAGAGGGGTTGCTGACCGCCTGCCGGGAGGAGGGAATCTTCCTGGCGGCGCAATGCTGCGAGCATCTCAATCGGGCGTTGATCCTTGAGCGGGAGGTGGCGGAGCAGCGCTGGTTCCCCCGGGTCAATGCAGTGCCTCAGCCCAAGGCCGGCGGATCTTTTGCGACGGCGGTCTACCAGCTGATGAAGGAGCCGGTGGCGGTGGAGCATATTTCTGCGGAGGCCGGCCTGGATATCGGCAGTACGCTGATCGGAATGCACCTTCGGGAGGTGGCGGTTCCCTGCCGTCTTTCTCAAAAGACGTTGGGCAACGCCCTGCTTCTCGCCGCACGCACCCGTCCGAAATTTATCGGCGGCGACCGGGCGCACTATGATGATAATTTAAAATAAACACAGCCCCCTAACGGAGACACTTCGTAAAGAAGTTGTCTCCGTTTTTCTATATAAGGAAAAAGACACTTTCAGTTGGCGAAAGTGTCATAGTGGGTTACATACTTTAAGAAAGATAAACTTGCCGAAAAAATAATCTTTCTTTTTCGGCGGATAAAGTGATATTGCAAACTATCGTTTGCAGTGATATTTTTGCCCAAATGCAAAAGTGATATTGAAACCTAACGGTTTCAGTTATATTATATTCGCCCTTTAAACTGCCCAAAGGGCAATATCACTAGCGTCAGCTAATATCACTGCGAAGCAATATCACTCGCCGTCAGGCGAATATAACTGAGGCACCTTCCTTACGGAGGGTGCCTCAATGGGACTTTTTTATTTTACTTCTTCTACCGGCAATTTAGGTTCTACCAATACAGACCAGTAGTTTTCATAGACTACCATGCCCGGACGGGCGCCGGTAGGCTTTTTGACGTGGGAGACGGGGCAGTAATCTACCTCCACCTTGGGAGCATCCTTGCCCTTACTGTAGTAAGCACAGATGGAGGCGGCCTCCAGGATGGATTGGTCGTCGATCTCCTTTCCGCCGCTTTGGATGAGGACGTGGGCGCTATGAATATTTTTTGTGTGAAGCCAATAATCGTCTTTTCGGGAAAGCTTGACCGTCAGTTGATCATTTTGCATATTATTGCGCCCCACCAGAATGGTCAGCCCGGTGGAGGAGATGAACTTTCGGGGCTTGGAGGGTGCGGTGGATTGGCCGTGGTTTTTACGCCGGTTTTTGCTGAAGCCGGTGCGGATCAGCTCCTCGCGGATCATGTCTACGTCGGCGGAGCTTTCGCAATCGCAGAGCGCCATGAAGATACTGTCGAGATAGGAGAGATCCTCCTTGTCCTTGCGGATAAGATCTGCCACCACCCGGGCAGAGGTCTTGGCCTTATTGTATTTTTTGAAGTATAACTGCGCGTTCTGCTGGGGAGAGCGGTCGGGGCGCAGAGGGATGGTAAAGGGGGCGCAATTATCGTAATAATTCTCCACCGTGATCTGGGTCATGCCGGTTCGGGCTTGATGGAGATTGGCCTGGAGCAGTTCGCCGGAGATGCGGTAGTGGTCTGCTTTTTTGCCCTCCTCCAATTCCTTCTCCCGAACGCGCATGGTGCGCTCGATCCGGGCGGAGGTGCGGCTCAAAAGCTGCTCCACGTCCCGGGTCTTTTGCTTAAGACGCGCGTCCTCCGCACTCTTTTCAAAATAATCTTCGATCAAGGCGATGGGGGTCTCATAGGTGAGGGAGTCGGCGGATGCGCCGTATTGGGCGATGGGGAAGAAGGAAAAGTCGATCCATTTACCGCCGGTCTTTTCCCGGACGGCGGTGGGGGTACAGTGGTCTTCCGCCAAGTCCTTGGCGGTCTGCTCCAGGATCGCGGAAAGTGCGGCGCGCTGGTTGGGGGTCAGTCCGTTGGCCGGGGCGTCGATCCGCCCGGCACTGCGGAACGCCAGCTCCCGTGCTACGATGGGAGAGATTCCGCTGTAGCGATCCATAATGGCGCTCCATAGAGGCTTATCGGTTTCGGTGATTACCGCAAGATCGTCAGAGTTGGCCTGGGTAAAGGCTTTTTTGTCCTGGGGCACCACCGGCTCGTAACGGAGGCCGGGGAGCATCTGCCGTCCGGCAGTAATATCCACGTGGCGCAGACATTCGATGATCCGCCCGGATTCCTCCATCAATACCAGGTTGGAGGAGCGTCCTAAAAGCTCAAAGATCAGATATTTTTTGACCGGCTCGAAAAAGTCGTTTTTTCCGAGAAATTCCACGAACACCGCACGCTCAAATTCCGGCATATAGACACGTTCCAGCCGCGCACCGATGAGGTGCTTGCGGAGCACCATGCAGAATAAGGGCGGTTGCGCGGGATTTTCCGCGTCCCGATTGGTCAAGGTCAGCCGTGCACAGCTGGGGGTACAGCAAAAGAGAAGCTTGGTGCGCAGCTGAGGTGCCCGGAGATTGAGCAGGATCTCGTCCTTTCCGGGCTGATAGACCTTTTCCACCCTTGCGCCGACCAGCGTTCGGTTCATTTCCCGGGTCAGATAGGTTAAAAAGCAAGCGTCAAGAGCCATGGGTTACCAACTTTCTACGGGCGCCTTCCGCTCCATGACGGTGACCGTCAGCTGAGGGAAGGCCTTTTTCAGCGCCTCGGCCAGAGGGGCGAGGACGATATATTCGGTTTCATAGTGACCCAGCATCAGCAGATTGATGCCGGCCTCCCGGGCGGTGAGGGCGTGATTATACTTGAATTCGCCGGTTACGAAGGTATCGCACCCCAGGGCGATGGCGTCCTCTAAAAGACTGCCGCCGCTTCCGCCCACCAGGGCGATCTTGCGCACCTCTTCGTGGGAAAAGACACCCAGGCAATTCTCGGAGGGAAGAGTTTTTTTCAATCGGTCGATCAGGTCGGTGAGGGTGGTCTCGGTCTCACCCATCCGCCCAAGACCGGCAAAGCTCTCGCTCTTTTCCAATCCGCAGCAGGCGGCCAGGCAGGTGTTGACACCGCCCTCTGCCGCGTCCAGATTGGTATGGCAGGCGATATGAGATACGCCGTTTTCCGCCAGGGTCAGGATGTGCCGGCCGGTTTCAGTTTGGTCGTTGACCTGCTTTTCCGGGGAAAAGATCAAAGGGTGATGGGTCAGCAAAAGCTGGCATCCTGCGTCTTTTGCGGCCAGAATGGCCTCTTCGGTGGGGTCCAGCGCCAAAAAGACGCCGTTCACCGGTTGCTCCATTCTTCCCACGTTCAGTCCGGGATTATCCCATTCTTCTGCGATCTCGTAAGGGCAGTAGGTGTTTAAAAAATCATAAATATCTTTTACAGTCATGGCTTTGCCTTTCTGATGGAATAAAGCAGTGCTTCTGCCTCCCGGATGCGGTCTTCATCGGGGATCTTGGCGGAGCGAAGACCCTTGAGGGCAGTTTCCATCCGTGCTTCTTCTTTCAATAGGTAGTCGGTATAAAGGGGATCGCCCAGGTGCATACTGAAATAAGCAGGCGCATAGGGTTTTTCCGTCTTTTGCACCGCAAAAATACGGTAGAATTTATCGCCGTCCCGGGTAAGGGCGGCCTGCCGGACGGCATAACCTTTGGCGGCCAGAAAATCCAGCAGTTCATAAACCGCACTCATGGGCTGAACCACCCAAAGGGGCGGCTCCACCGGTGCCTGGCGCATGATCAGTTCGATCAATTCTCCACCCATACCGGCAATGGCGACGGCGGTCACCTTTTGGAGGGTCTCCATGGGGATGCTCCGCAGTCCGTCGGAAAGGTAGAGAGGGATCTGATCAGCCAGCCCCAAGCCGTTTAGTTGTTTTTTTGCCGCTGCCAGCGGACCCTCCCGGATATCGGCGGCGTAGGCGCCTGCCAACCGGCCGGAAAGCAATCCCTCCGCAGGAAGCTTGCAGTGATCGGTGCCGATGTCCAGCAGGATACTGCCCTGCGGAATAAGGGAAAGTACGGCCTGCAATCGGCTGTCTAATAAGCCCATGAGGTAACTCCTTTACTTAATGTGTAATTATTTTACCAAAATTAGAGAAGAACTTCAAGTTTTTATTGCAATCGTTTCAAGAGATGTGTTATACTTTAACTATTGAGAAGAAAAAAGGAGTCGATCATGCAGGTATCCATTTTGGGGCTTCCCATCGAAAACGTAACTATGGAAGAGGCGGTAAACGAGGTTTACGGCTTTTTTGCCGTGCGGGAAAGCAAGATGATCGTCACCCCCAATGCGGAGATCCTGCAGATGTTTGACCAGCGCCCGGAAGTACGGGAAGCGCTTTTGCAGGCGGATTACGTGGTGCCGGACGGTGTGGGGGTCCTTTTGGCCGCCAAGCGGCTGGGTCAGCCCCTCAAGGAGAAGGTGGCCGGCATCGAATTGGGTACCCATCTCTTGGAGCGTTCTGCTCAAGAGGGCAAGCGGATCTTTTTCCTGGGCGCGAAGCCCGGCGTGGCTGAAGCGGCAAAAAAAGAAGTGGAAAAGAAGATGCCGGGTATTCAGATCGTCGGCGTGCAGGACGGTTATTTCAAGCCGGAGGAAGAGCCGGCGTTGATCGAGCGGATCAACGGGCTGGACGTGGACATGCTGTTCGTCTGCCTGGGTGCGCCGAAGCAGGAGCTTTGGATGGCCGCCCATAAAAAGGATCTGAAGGTCGGCGCCATGCTGGGGTTGGGCGGAACGCTGGACGTCTTGGGTAATACCGTCAAGCGCGCACCGCGCTGGATGATCGATCTCAAGCTGGAATGGCTCTATCGGGTGGCAAAGGAACCCTGGCGGATCGGCCGAGTGGCAAGCTTGCCGAAATTTTTACTGAGAATTAAAAAATAAAGGGCGGGGAAACCGCCCTTTTTAAAGGAGATATTAAAATGGGAGAAGCCAAATTAAGAGTCCGGCTTTTATGCCATACCCCGGATGCTGAAAAAATCATCGCCGCCGCGGCAAAGCTTTGCTATGCACGCGCCGATATCGATACGGTCATGGACGGTCTGACCCCGGAAAAGACCGAGAATTTCCTCGATATGCTGGCCTCCTTGGGTCATGAAAGTCCCATTGAGCATGTCAGCTTTACTTTCGGGATTGAGAACGTGTCTCGTGCTCTTTTGGCGCAGATCACCCGGCATCGCCATGCTTCTTTCAGCGTGCAGAGCCAGCGCTACGTGGCGGAGGATCATTTTGAATTCGTCCTGCCCCCGGCCATCGAAGCCAATCCGGAGGCGAAGGCGTTGTACTTAGATACCATGGATGAGCTGGCAAGCCGCTACGCGCGTTTGACCGAGCTTTTGATGGAGGGCACTGAGGGAAGTACCGCCGATAAGAAAAAGGCCATCGAGGATGCCCGGTTCATTCTGCCCAATGGCTGTACCACCAAGATGATGGTGACCATGAATGCCCGCAGTCTGATGAATTTCTTCCGTCTGCGGTGCTGTACCCGGGCGCAATGGGAGATCCGGGAACTGGCGACCCAGATGCTGATGCAGGTGCGGGAGGTCTGTCCCACCGTCTTTAAGCTGGCCGGCCCACCCTGCGTGGCAGGAAAATGCCCGGAGGGCAAGATGTCTTGCGGCAAAATGAAAGAGATGAAAGAGAAATTTTTGGGAGCGTAAAAATGGGTAGATTGATCGTGATCGACGGATTGGACGGCAGCGGCAAGGGGACCCACTCCAAGCTGGTAGCCGCCAAACTGAATGAATTGGGAATTCCGGCGGAGAGAATATCTTTCCCGGACTATGAATCACCCTCCAGCGCGCTTTTGCAGATGTATCTGCACGGAGAGTTTGGTGCCCATGCAGGGGACGTCAACGCCTATGCCGCCTCCATGTTTTTTGCGGCGGATCGGTTCGCCGGCTTTCGTACCAAGTATCAAAAGCTTTACGACGACGGCGTGATTTTGGTAGCGGATCGTTATACTACCTCCAATATTGTCCATCAGATGAGCAAGCTGCCGGAGGAGGAATGGGATTCTTTCATCGAGTGGCTTTCGGATTTTGAATACGGCAAGTTAGAACTTCCCCGCCCCGATGCGGTGATCTATCTGGATATGAAGCCGGAGATCTCCCAGGGGCTGATCGAGCGTCGCTACCGTGGAGATCTTTCCAAGAAGGATATTCACGAGGTGGACGTGGATTATTTAAAAAACAGCCGCCGTTGCGCCCTTTACGTGGGGGAGCAGTTGGGCTGGAATATGACGCCGATGTATGATGAGAACGGCGTGCCGCGCAGTAAGCAGGAAAACTTTGCGATTATTTTTGAGAAGGTAAAAGAGGTATATCATGACCTTGGACTTTAAAGAACCGGAATTTTCCCAAAAGGAAACGGTGGATCGGGCGATCCGTGAGACGGACTGCCGGCTCTGCGACCAGACTTTTGGGAATTTCTTTTGCTGGTCCGGCAGTTTTGACGTAGGTCTTTGGACCTATAAAGAGAGCTTCGCCGGGCGGTGGGGAAAACTGCATACCGCCCCCATCGGTCCCCAGCGCAAGGAGATGCTGGAGCAGTTGATGGCGGAGGGCGTAGACTTTTTCATTGGACTGGATGAGGAGTACTGCACCTGGCTGGAGGAGCAATATCCGGGGCGGTTTGCGTTCCGGGAACGGCGCAACAGCGCAGATTATATTTACGACCGTCAGAAACTGGAGACCTTGGTGGGCAAGAAACTGGCCGCCAAGCGCAACCATATCAATTATTTTGAACAGAATTTCAGGTGGGAGACCCGTCCTTTAACTGCGGAAAATATGGAGGAGGTGCTGGCGTTCAGCCGGCGCTGGTGCCGGGATAATAATTGCGCCCAGGAACCGGGGCTGGAGCGCGAGACCTGCGCCGTCCGGCGCGGACTTCGGCACTTTGAGGAGCTGGGCTATACCGGGCTGGTGCTCTACGCCAACGGCGAGATCTGCGCCTTCACCTTTGGGGAGCCCATCGGCAAGGAGGGATTTTGCGTTCATGCGGAAAAGGCGGACGCTAAGATCCGGGGCGCCTACCCGATGATCAATCGGGAGTTCGTCCGCAGCCTGCCGGAAGGCGTGTGTTGGATCAACCGGGAGGACGATACCGGCGACGAGGGCTTGCGCCGTGCCAAGCTCAGCTATCAGCCGGAGCTTTTATTGATGAAATACGAAGCGGAGGAAATCAAATCATGATCTACGTATTACTGGCCGAGGGCTTTGAAGAATTGGAGGCCATGGCGCCCGTGGATCTTTTGCGCCGTGCCGGCGCCGAGGTGCAGACGGTGTCTGTCACCGGCGAGAAGATCGTGACCGGTGCAAGAGGGATCCCTGCAGTGGCCGATCTCTTGCTGGATGAATTGAATTTTGATGCCATGGAGATGCTGGTACTGCCCGGCGGTTATCCCGGCTATGTAAATTTTGAAAAGAACGAGGCGGTCTTGGCGTTGATCCGCAAGACCGACGCTGCGAAAAAGACCATTGCCGCCATCTGCGGTGCTCCCTCCGTCCCCGGTAAGATGGGACTTTTAAAGGGGCAGAAGGCAACCTGCTATCCCGGCATGGAGGATACCTTGGGCTGTGAGGCGCTGACCGATAAGGTGGTGGAGAGCGGTCATTTTATTACCTCCAGAGGTGCCGGCACCGCCATCGATTTTGCGCTGGCACTGGTGGCAAAGGCGGTATCTGCTGAAAAGGCAGAGGAGATCGCAAAGGGGATCGTCTACATATGAGCAGTCGGCGTGATATATCCAAGGAGATCTCCGGTCTGCTGCTGACGGTCTTGGTTCTTCTTTTGGGGCTGAGCCTTTGCCGTCAATGGCTGCCGGCGTTCGGTCCGGGGCTGACGGCGTTGGTTTACGGCGTAGTCTATCTCATTCCCATGATCGTCTATATGAAGAGCCATCGCTATAAGGCACGGTACGCTCTGCGCTTTAAAGGGGTCAAGCCCAAATATTGGCTGTTTATCTTGCTGTTCGGGCTCTCCGTCTGCATGATCTGCACCCTCATCAACGTGGGGGCAACGGCGCTTTGCCGTTCACTCTTCCATCGGGATTTTCAGAACTCGATCGTGGATCTCAGCGGCACCACCATGGGCTCCTTGATCTTCACCTCCGTCCTGCTTCCGGCGTTGACGGAAGAGCTGCTGATGCGCGGCTTGGTGCAGGGGGAGTATGAAAAGTACGGCACCACCATCGGCGTGATGCTGACGGCGCTGCTGTTTGCGTTGTTTCATACCAATCCGGTGCATATCCCGTCCCTCTTCGTGGCAGGCGTCTGCTACGGCGTGCTGACGGTAATGTTCCGAAGCGTCTGGCCGGCCGTTTTTGCCCATGCTGTCAATAATGCAGTGGCGGTATTGGTGGTCAAGCAAACCGACTTCATTCGCTATATCATGCAGGATCGGTTGTTTGTCATTATTGCGGTGCTGGTCTGCTTTTTGATCTTGATCTTTACCTTGAAAATGCTGGAGACCGCCATCAGTGATCTTTTAGGAAAAGGGCGGCAGGCCAAGCGGAGCACCCGCTCGCTGGCGTATGGCGATCCGCTTTTGAGCCCCTGGCTTTGGGGTTTTGTCCTGCTTTGCATCGGCAAAATGGTTTATAACGGATTCTTTAAATAAAAAGGGATTAACCCACAAAAAGGGCTGTAAAAAAACGAATGTTTTTTACAGCCCCTTTTTTAGGGGATAGGAAAAAATGTTTGGAAATTTCAAACCGAGCCATAGGGCGAAAAAATTCGCCCTATGGGTCACCCGAAGGTGTATGTGATACACCGAGCGGCGAGGTTTGGGATTAGCAAAAAGCATCATATAAAAAGAAAAAATCGCAGTTCTGCGATTTTTTCTTCCTTTTGGGATAT
>JAZNVY010000013.1:0-1912 GCA_045593105.1 Eubacteriales bacterium | reverse complement strand
CACGTGCGGATGGCGCGCCATTGCGAGAACGCCCAGAAGATCGCCGAGTACCTCAGCAACCATCCCAAGGTGGGTTGGGTGCGGTTCCCCGGTCTGCCCGGCGATCCCGAGCATGAGCGGGCGCTGAAATATCTGCCTAACGCCAGCTGCGGCGTCATCAGCTTTGGCGTCAAGGGCGGTAAGGCGGCTGCGGCAGAGTTTATGAAGGGCTTAAAGATCGCCGCCATCGAGACCCACGTGGCGGATGCCAGAAGCTGCTGCCTGCACCCGGCCACCGCGACCCATCGTCAGATGAGCGATGAAGAGCTTATCGCCGCCGGTGTTCCCGGCGATCTGGTACGGCTGTCCGTCGGCCTGGAGAATGCCGACGATCTGATCGCCGATATCGAAAACGCATTGAAATCTGTTTGAGGAAGGAGGCATTTTTATGCCCATTAAAATCCCCAACGGTCTGCCTGCGGCAGAAGTATTAAGAAAAGAAAACATTTTCGTCATGAAAGAGGAGCGTGCGAAGATCCAGGAAATCCGTCCGCTGCAGATCCTTCTTTTGAACCTGATGCCAAAAAAGATCGAGACCGAGACCCAGCTTTCCAGGCTTTTGGGCAATACCCCTTTGCAGGTGGAGCTGGAGTTGATCCATACCAAGTCCCACGAGTCCAAGAATACGCCGGCAGAGCATATGCTGGCATTCTATAAGACCTTCGACGAGGTCAAGCACCGCAACTTCGACGGTTTCATCATCACCGGTGCACCGGTGGAGCAGATGCCCTTTGAAGAGGTGGAGTACAGGGAGGAGCTTTGCGAGATCATGGAGTGGAGCAAGACCCACGTTCATAGCACCTTCCATATCTGCTGGGGTGCTCAGGCAGGTCTTTACTATCACTTCGGCGTTGATAAAAAGCCTTTGCCGGAAAAAATGTTCGGCATTTTTCCTCATAAGGTGGACTATAAGCGTTCCATTCTGTTCCGCGGCTTTGACGATACCTTTATGGTTCCTCATTCCCGCCATACTACCGTCCTTCGGGAGGATATCGAGGCGGTGCCGGAGCTGAAGATCTTAGCGTCCTCTCCGGCGGCCGGCGTTTATGCCATCTCCACCAAAAAGGGAAAGCAGATCTTCATTACCGGTCATTCGGAGTACGATGCCATGACGCTGAATCAGGAATATCAGCGCGATCTTTCCCAGGGAAAGCCCATCAAAATGCCGATCAACTATTTCCCCGGCGACGATCCCAGAAAGAAGCCTTTGGTAACCTGGCGCTCCTGCGCTAATCTGCTTTATAGCAACTGGCTGAACTACTTTGTATATCAGACGACCCCCTATGATCTGAATAAGATCAAATAAAACGGAGAGCGACGATGAATAAAAGATTATTGGCAGCATTACTGATCCTCGCGATGGCAATCGGGCTTTTGAGCGGCTGTAAAACTGAAACGCCGGAGGAAGAGGAGCTGGCTAATCTTTATCAGAGCAGCACTCCTGCCACCTATGCCGGCGGTCTGGAACTTTTGATCTATAATGCCATTCTGCATTACGGCGAAAACGCCTCCATCGGTTATCTCATCAACTTCAGAGCACCCTTCTGCGAAAAGGGTTACGTCTCGGATATGACCGCTTATAACGAAATGGGAAAGAAGATCTGCGAAATATGGGGGCATTACCTATTTCGATATGTATAACCATGAGCAGATCACCAAGGAATTGAAGATGAATACCTTGACGCATACGACGGACTATATTCATCCCAGCTCCTCCGGTTATGATATTATTTCCCCGTATATTGCAGACTATATGAAGACCATGCTTCCCTGTAAGCAGGAAATTCTGGCAAAAGTATTAGAAGAAAAATAAAATGAATTCCCCTGCATTTGCGGAGGAAAATGCAGGGGATTTTCAAGGAGTAAGGAAATG
>JAZNVY010000012.1:0-1566 GCA_045593105.1 Eubacteriales bacterium | reverse complement strand
GTAATCATCTCTTCATCCTGGGTAAAGGTGCCGGAGCCATCCTTATCCATGAATATGATCTCCATCGGCCAGCCGATGAATGCGCTCATATCGGCATCCACATCGACCTGAACGCCGTTGGAGAAGAGGACGTCGGATTTGAGATCTTTATAATCCATCGGCTTCTGCTTGGTCGCACGAACGATCAATTCGGTGTTGTAGCAACCGTAGACCTTCATGGCCAGGCAATTGATGGCGTAGTCCTTGAAGTAAACGAACATTTCTTCGTTTACGTCGCCGTACTCAGGATCGAAGAGCATCGCGCGTGCCACAACGACGGCAGCCTGCTCACGATTTACATACTCTTTAGAGGCATCCAACTCGGCATCCATCAGGAGGATTTCCAGGGTGGACTCATAATCGGCGACGGTGCTGATCCCATCTGCCACGCTAAGCACCTTAGCTATCAAAGTGATAAACTCCTCGCCGGTAATATCGGCAGACGGCTCAAATTTACTTTCGGGCACGTTCTCAGCGCTAATCAACTGATAATCCTGCGCCCATGCAATGTAGGGCTTGAGGGTATGGACGTCGTTGATGTCACCACCGCTGGCTTCGTCGAAGTCCGTATTGGTGGAAGTATAATCGGCAAGCTCATCATAATCGTAATGAAGCATCCGATATGCGATCCGCAAAGCGTCGCCGCGGGAGACCCGTCCGGAAGGATTGAAGGTACTGTCGTTAAAGCTGGGCATAATTCCCAACTTATCGACAAACTTAATATAAATAGTATTAACACCCGATAAAGTGGTGCCGTACATCTCGCTGACGTCCTCATAAACGATCTCCTCGTACGCAGCGAACGCAGAGACCGACATACAAGCAGTCATAATAACCACCATTACCGCCGCCAATATACTCTTAATGGCTCTCATTCGTTTACCTCCATCTCAACAAGGGTCTTTTCCCTATATTCTGTTATATATTATATATAATAATAAACCAAGATGCAAGTGATTTATTGAAATGTTGGAGGAAAGTTTAAGAGTTTGTGGAAATTGAATAATTTCCAAAAGAAAACTTTGTTAAAAATAACGGGTCATTTTTCCTGTTTTTTGCAAAAAATCCCCCTCTCCCAAGGGAGAGGGGGATGATAAAGATCTTTTAGAAATTAGACACCGAATGCCAAGTATTCTTTGATTACTAGCTCAACGACATTCTTTGCTGCAGTAGCCTCAGTACGAACGTTGTACTGGGGATTTCTAAAGGACTTTTTGAACTGGCTGATGAACTTCGCGTTGTCACCGGTGACGGTTTCCCAATCGTTCATCTGAACGCCGAAGTAGGTGTTCTTGACGCAGAATTCGAAGTGATCCTTCTTTTCCTCATAGGTCATGGCGATACTGCTGTTATCGCTGAAGAAGTCGTAGTTCGCCTCGGTGAAGCGGTTTGCCCACATCTCCATAAACTTAACAGCGTAGGGAGCGTTGGACTGGTTCTTCATCTTCTTCGCCAGCATCATGGTGAAGCCGTAGTTAAATGCGATGCAACGACCGGTATCGGTGGTGGCTGCCGGGAAGGGAACCC
>JAZNVY010000011.1:0-4622 GCA_045593105.1 Eubacteriales bacterium | reverse complement strand
TCAGTTCTTCACGGGATTCACAGATATAATCCAAAGCGTTGGTGGTTGCTTTGACACCGCTTCCTTCGCCGACGGTGAAGCAGTCGCGAGGTCCAAAGACTTCTTTGTTCAGCTCATGAATAATTTCGTGAATACCTTCGATATTAGTGCACATGGAGCGGTCCATGACAAAACCGTTGCGGTCATAGGGGAGTTTGGGCGGTTTGGAAGAATCGGGGAAGCCGGGGGTCTTTTTAAACTGGGTAAAGACGTCCAGGCGGAAACCGTCGACGCCCATATCTAACCACCAATTCAGCATTTTATAGATCTCTTTACGCAGAGGCTCATATTCCCAGTTGAGATCCGGCATTTTGGAAGCATATTGGTGGAGGTAATATTCGCCGGTCAGCTCGTCATAGGTCCAAGCAGAACCATTTCCTTCGTGGAAATAGTTGCCCCAGTTATTGGGCTCAGAACCGTCAGCTTTGGGCGGTTGCCAAATGTAATAATTACGATAAGGATTGTCTTTGGATTTTCTGGATTCCTGGAACCATTTATGCTCATCGGAAGAGTGGTTCAGCACCATATCCATGACGATACGGATGCCCATACTGTGGGCCGTATCCAGAAGCTCTTTGAAGTCCTCCAGGGTACCGTAATCGGGATCAATGTCCTGATAGTCAGCAACATCATATCCATTATCGACCTGGGGAGAGGTATAGATCGGGGTAAACCAGATGCAGTTGATGCCCAAATCTTTTAATACGGGAAGCTTAGACATAACGCCTTTGAGATCGCCGATGCCATCGCCGTTGGTATCGCAGAAGCTTTTGCAGTAGATCTGATAAACTACCGCTTCTTGCCACCATTTCTTTTTCATGAGTATATTCATCCTTTCGTGCGTTTTATTTAATTATATTGCTTGAAATCAAAAAAGTAAAGTAATAAATTTGCCGTGTTACTTAAATAATTTTAAATATCTTGCTTTTTTGAAAAGATGACGCACAGCATCAATTGACGAAAGATTTTATTTATGGTATGATTAGTAAAAAAATGAAGGAGAATAACGATGGAAGTTGGCATAAAAAATGAATTGTCTGTATTGGTGAATGAAGAGTTGAGTGCCAAAGTGATGGGGAGTGGAACTTTGATGGTCTACGCCACTCCGGCCATGGTAGCTTTGATGGAGCAGACCGCCGCCGAGAGCGTGGAGTCGTTTTTGGGCGAGGGCAAAACTTCGGTTGGAACGAAAATGGATGTGGAACATCTGGCGGCTACTCCGATTGGAATGGAAGTGAAGTGCAAAAGTGAATTGACGGCAGTTGAGGATCGTAAATTAGTTTTTTCCATTGAAGCTTTTGATGAAGTCGGTTTGATCGGAAGGGCGTATCACGAGCGTTTTATTATTTCATCTGAACGGTTTATTGAAAAAACTTATGGAAAATTAAAAAAATAACAAAAAACTCTTGACTTTTTAATTGGACTCTGCTAATATATTATCGTTGCCGAAAGGCACGGTATAAATGCGGATATGGCGGAATTGGCAGACGCGCTAGATTCAGGTTCTAGTCGGGGCAACTCGGTGGAGGTTCAAGTCCTCTTATCCGCACCATAAAAAAACGAACCATAAAGGTTCGTTTTTTTATTTATAGCAGGATTTGCAGGGAGTTTTGCCTGAGAGAAGAGCTTCTTCTTCCGTCATTTCCACCGCTTTTTTACCTGCGTGTTTTGCGGTTGGAAGGTGATAGCGCTCTCCTTTGGGAGAGGCTAAGACGACGCTATCCGTTTGGGTGTTGTCGTTAACGGTGATTTCAATGCTCTGCTCTATGCCTAAAAACGTGACGTTAAGCGTGCACTTTCCGGGTTTGTTGGCGGTATAGGCGCTGTCTTGTACTTTTATAACATCATTGGATGGATTAATTGTATAATCGGTTACGTACTGATCGTCATTTGCAATTATTATACCGCCGGACTGACCTACTGACAATGTTTCCCGGGTAACGATCAGTTGAAATTGGGAAGGGTCAACGGGGCGTGGTCGATTTAAAAGTGCAAGCGAAAGAAATGCGGTAAAAACAAATAAACCTATCGCTCCGATCAACCATTTTTTACTCTTATAAAGATCAGAACGTATTAGGAACATTAATCCAATAGGGAAGAACAGGCATAGGGATGCAAGGAGAAATACCGGATCGTCTATGATTTTTTTATTCATATCTATCCCTCCTTTTTAAGCAATATAGCACATTTTCTTGATTATTTCAATAGAAAGAGCGTTTTATGGAACTTTGGAAACGATTAAAAAATGCAGATAAACCTATCGTGTTGTATGGTATGGGAAACGGCGCAGATCGTATCTTGGACGTTATGAATGATCGTGGCATTGAGGCTGCCGGTGTATTTGCCAGCGACGATTTCGTCCGCCATCAGGAATTTCGCGGTTTCACGGTGTGCAGTTACAAGGAATTAAAAGCGAAGTTTAACGAAATGATCGTTCTTGTCAGTTTCGGTACCCATCGCGAAGAGGTTCTTGAAAATATTTCTCGCATTATGAAGGAACAGGAGGTCTACGTACCGGATGTACCGGTGGCGGGAAACACGATTTTTGATGAAGTTTTTTTAGAATTGCATCGCGCTGAATTTGAGCGCGTATATAATCTGCTGGCAGATGAGCAATCTAAACTGGTTTATAAAAATGTTATTCGTTCTAAATTGACCGGTGAAATCAAGCCGTTATTTAATTGCGAGTCCTCTGTGGAAGAGGCATGGGGGCTTTTTGATCTTGGGGCGGATGAATGTTTTTTGGATCTTGGAGCATATATCGGAGATACTGTGGGACGATTTTTGCGTTTTACAAATGAAAAATATCAGCGTATATGGGCGGTGGAGCCGGATTTCAAAAATTTTAAAAAGTTATTAAAAAACACGGAACACTTGAATAACGTCACCTGCTTTAATTGTTGCGTAGATGCTCAATCGGGAGAGCGTTTTTATGCAATGGACGGAGGGCGAAAGTCTCATTCGTTGCAGGATGGTGGTGTGAAGATTGCGGCGCAAACAGTGGATGATCTGTTATCGGATTTGCCTGTCAGCTTGATCAAAATGGACGTTGAAGGGATGGAGGCTGCAGCATTGAGCGGTGCGGCAAAAACCATTGCAAAATATCAGCCATCTATGCAGATTGCTGCATATCACCGTTCGGAAGATCTGTATCACCTGCCACTATTGGTTCAAGAGATTTGCCCGGGCGCAAAGGTCTACTTGAGACATTTTCGGTGTTTGCCGGCGTGGGATACTGATTTTTATTTCAAGTTTTAAAGAGTCGTGCATATAATATCTTGAGGTGAGAAATGTGTCTGATTGTATTACTGCTATCATCGCTGCATTAATCATTGCAGTATTTTTAGGAGATGGAAATAATTGCGGTGCAAGCCGTAGACGCTGTTCCAGAAACGATCGCTGCGATCTTTCTTGCGGTTGTGACAATTAAATAAAGAAATCCGCCTGCATTTCATGTATTGCAGGCGGATTTTTTATGCCATCTCTTTGATGGAATTTGCATATTGTGAAGGTGTCATGCCGGTGGATTGCTTAAAACGTCTGGAAAAGAATTGGAGTGAATTATAGCCGAGACGATCGGAAATTTCGGTAAAATTGATGTTCTTTTCACGGATCAATTGCTTGGCGCGGTCGATCTTGCATCGATTGTAATAGTCAATGACGCCGCATCCGATTCCTTCGCGGAATAACTTCTTTAATGATGATTCGCTCATAGAAAAGTGCTGGCAAACATCGCCGAATGAAAGTCGTTTCTCTACGTTCATTTCTAAGTACTGGCAGATATTGGCTAACCGGTTGTTGGTTTCTTGATCAACGTTACTTTGCTCATTGTCTATTTCAGCACCATATTCACGAATTACGCGGATCAAAAACTCCTCTAATTGAAGCTGTATCAATTGCTCGGAGCCGAAATAAGCACTTTCATTACGGACTAATTGCTCTATATGAAGTTTTCCAAGCGGAGATGAAAAGGCGTGCTTTGCTTCTTTGACAATATTGGCAAGATACTTTTTGCATTTTTCCGGGCAGGTGATTGTTTGGCCGGCAATAGAATATAGACAGGGGGAGTCGGAGGAAAAGGAGATGATAAAGGAGTTGGCTGCTTTTTCTCCGTTGCAACGCAGATTATGGAACTCCATGGGGCTATGAAGATAAAATTGTCCGGTTTTCAAAACCAATTCGTGGGCGCCGGCCGTGATGAGCAGTTCTTCCTTATCGGCATAAACTAATTCCCAAAAGTCGTGAAACTCGCCCGAATATGTAAAGTCTTTGGCGTATTCAAAGTAGTGGATCGATACCACATCTTCAATTTCTAACACCTTATTTAGGGGTGTTTTTACATAATTCATCACACTTCACCTCGATTTAACATAATCATATCATACCTTCATATAAATTTCAATAGAACCAAAAGTATAAATTTTTAAACCAAATGTGTGTTGTTATGAAGCAGAGTTTATATTATAATTTAATTGTAAAAAAATAAATGGAGGCGTAACGTATGATTCGATTTGGTACCGGCGGTTGGCGTGCCGAGATCGGCGCGGACTTTACTAAAGAAAATATTTGCTTGGTTGGTCAGG
>JAZNVY010000010.1:0-1799 GCA_045593105.1 Eubacteriales bacterium | reverse complement strand
GGCCATGTTCTACGATATTTACGGCGAGGAGCATCCGGCTGAGCTTGCGGATCAAAAAGTCCTTTGCAAAAATGCAAATATCCATATGTACGAAGGGCTGGTTTGCAAGATCAACTATTAAACGAAAAAAGAGAGGCTTAGCCTCTCTTTTTTATGACCGATTTGTCCTAAATGTTCGAAAAATCCCATTTCATATAAAAAGTTCCATGCTATAATTAAATCAAATGACCGAAAGTGAGGAAAAACTATGGCAACGATTGATACTTCCTGGTATGAACTGATCGGGGATCCAAGAATGAAAAAGAAATTGGTGAACTGCAAAACCTATGCCTGCGCCCTCTCTTTAGAGGAACTGAAGGAGGTTCGGATCGAATGTCCCGTCCCGATGACCAAAGCCTCTTTTGCCGTCAAAGATCGGGCAGGGAATACGGTCAAAGAGGGATGTTTTGAATTATCCAAGGAGGGTATCGATGAATTTGGTTTAAAGGAACTGCTTCCCTTTGAAGAATTGAAGCCTTACGAAACAGCCGATGCCGCCTATAGTATTGAAATGGGCGTCACCCTCACCACCGGCGACGAGCTCTCCGGGATGCGTGTCTTTTGCTGTAATCTGCACGCAGGAGAAACCTCCACCAAGATCCCCACCACCGATCTTCTGGCCGCCCTAAAAGCCATTCCCATTGCAAAGCCCGGTATGACCGAAGAAGAATTACGGAAGATCTGCTTGAATTATATGAAATTGCAGACCCAGTTCCGCTATAAATTAGAAAAAGATTATCACTATGTCGTAGAAAGCCAGATGCTCCCCCGTACCCTCAAGGCAGGAGTGGTTTACGGAGGCTTGCCCTACATCACCCGGGGCGGAGGAAACCTCTATCGGGTAGCAGAAATCTATAACCCCAAAACCGGTGCATTGAAGCCGGAAGGGGACATCTTCAAGGACTATCGCCTTTTGGGCAACGCCTGCTCCGGCAGTACTTCCAACGCTTGGGCAAGGGTCATCACCTCTGCTTATCTGGGCTATAGTATGTTCCTCACCCAGGCAAATGGCTATCTGCCGGTGGGACCCTACCGCTACTCCCAGCCGGAGGTGACCCGATTCATTAAAAAACGGATCGACCCAAACGGCTATGACTGTGCGGATATCTGCAAGGAAAACGGGGAGCAGGTCATGTTTGAATCCTATGCCATGATGAAGCCGGCAGACGGCGTGGGCTGCAACGGTCACGTGCGGATGAACACCGCCGATCCCGTAGTAGTACGCAACGAAGACGGCACCATCGACGGCGACAAAAGCTATGTCCTTATGACCGAGCAGGTCTGCTACGTACGTAACCGCAACTGTCTGCGGATCTCCGAGGACGGCAGCCATTATACCTGCCAGGGCTTTGTGGATATGAAATACTCCTTTAACGATCTTTTCAAGACCAACTACATCCCCTTTACCTTTGCGGAATTCCAAGATCCCTCTAAGGTAGAAAAAGCCGTCGTTCTCCTTTCGGTAGAGACGGAGCTGAAATTGGCGGTTCTCACCTCCAACTATCCCATCTCCGACGTATTCTGCGAGACCAACGGCAAAAAATACGTCTTCCGCACCTCAGATTTCTTCCGCAAAGAGGTGAAGATGGGCGATATCTTCCCGGATGAGGCGATGGTGGGCGACACCAAGGTTTCTGTCCGCCTTTATAACGGCGAGACTATCGAGGTCGATACCCGCCGATGAAAAAAGTAATGATCACCGCTCTCAGGCAGACGGTCTATTCCGACCTGATGGAGCAATACGAAAATCCTATCGAACA
>JAZNVY010000009.1:0-8313 GCA_045593105.1 Eubacteriales bacterium | reverse complement strand
AGCTATATTCGTGCAAAGCACGAGCGATATATCTACGATGCGATATGCGGTATAACCGCGCGATATACGGCTTCGCCGTGTGAAAAGCACGAATATAATATCGCAAAAGCCAAAGGCTTTTATATCGCTTTTGCTGCAAGGTAAAAATATCGCTGCAAACGATAGTTTGCAATATCACTTTACATGCCGAGAAAGATATTCTTTATTTTCGGCAAGCATTTACCTTTCTCAAAGTATGTATCCCACTATGACACTTTCAACTTTTGAAAGTGTCATTTTCTCTTTTGTATAGAAAAACGGAGACTACTTCTTTACGAAGTGTCTCCGTTGGAACGCTCATTTTTTTGGATAAAATATTTTGGGTTTATACGCCGAAGATCAGCCAGATATAGATATAGGCCGGGATGATGGCGGCGAGGGTGAAGGGGATACCGATCTTAAAGAAGTCAGCATTCTTGACCTCATGACCGGCGCGGCGCAGGATGCCGATACCGGTGATATTGGCGGAGGCACCGATAGGGGTACAGTTACCACCTAAAGTGGCACCGGAGAGCAGACCGAAGTAGAGGGGCGTGGCGACCAAGGCCGCATCTACACCCATCTGACCGCTCAGGAGGGTTGCCAGACCGCCGATGACCGGGATCATGGTGGCGACGTAAGGAATATTGTCGATAAAGGCGGAGATCAGAACGGACGCCCAGACGATGACGGTGTACAGCAGGAAGAGGTTGCTTCCGCCCAGGTCTGCCAGCAGCTTCGCCAAAGCGTCAATTACGCCCTCATGCTTAATACCGCCGATCATCAGGAAGAGGCCGACCAGAAGACCCAAGGTCTCAAAGTCGATTTCCTTGATAGGCTCGGTGATGGCGTAGAATTTTCTCTTTTTGATAAAGGCGTAGATCAAGCCGACGATCATCAGACCGAAGGCGATCATGCCGTTGATCTCCGCCGGCAGGTTCCAGCTATTGGGAGCAAAGGAAACTGCGATCAGCAGAACCAAAAGAAGAACCAGCAAAGCGGAGGGGACATAGTCGGTGACCTGGGTACGCTCGCCGGTCTGGGGGATGGGATCCTTTTCCTTGCGGAAGATCCATGCCAGGATCAAGGCGGAGATCACGGCACCCAGTTCTACTGCAAAGAAGATGGAGGGCTTGCCCTGATACCAGAAGAAATCCAGGAAGCTCATATCCATGGCGGAGCCCATCATGATGGCGGTGGTATCGCCAACCAGGGTGGCGGCACCTTGCAGGTTGGAAGAGACCGCAATGCCGATGATGAAGGGAACCGGATTGGTTTTGAGCTTTTTGCAGATCTCCATGGCGACGGGAGCGACCATCAGAACGGTGGCGACGTTATCCACGAAGGCGGAGATGATCCCGGCGAAGAGGGAGAGCGCCACGGCGGCCATCATGATATTGGGAACCTTTTCCATGACGAGGTCTGCCAGAAGGGCCGGCATCTTACTCTCAATAAAGAGCGCCACCAGACCCATGGTGCCGGCGATCATCAAAAGAACGTTGAAGTCCAGCTCGCCCCAGACCTTACTCAAGGGCAGCATTCCGGTGGCGATGAACACCACGCCGGAGGCCAATGCGATATAGGGGCGATACTTGCCGAAGATCAGCATCAGCACATAAGTAACTGCGAACAAAATGATTGCAGGTAGCATAAAAAAACCTCCATATGTTTAATATATGATGTCTAATTATGACATAAAAAATGAAAAAGTCAAGAGAAAAATATCAAATAAAAACTTTATTTTGTTTCCTATTTACTTATAGGGTGAGATTATGTTATAATAAAGCCAAATCGGCGTTTTTTGGTAAAGGAGAAAAAACGATGGTACTGACGAATGAGATCTTGAGCTACATCGAAGCCCACAGCCGGGAGGCCTTTGACCTGCTCTGCGAACTGGGTCAGATCCCTGCGCCCTCGAATCACGAGGAAAAGCGTGCGGAGTTCTGCAAGGCTTGGCTGGAGAAGCAGGGGGCAGAGGGCGTCTATATTGACGAGGCTTTGAACGTCATCTATCCCTTGGGGGTGACGGCGGATAATCCGGTGGTGGTCTATATGGCGCATAGCGACGTGGTATTTCCCGATACGACCCCCCTGCCCTTGAAGGTAGAGGACGGCAAGATCAAATGTCCCGGCATCGGCGACGATACTGCCAATGCAGTGGCGCTTATGATGGCGGCGAAATATATTGCAGAAAATCACCTCCGGCCCAAGGTGGAGGGGGTGCTTCTGGTGATCAATTCCGGGGAGGAGGGCTTAGGAAATCTGAAAGGCTCCCGGAAGATCATGGAGGACTTCGGCCATCGGGTTCGGGAGTTTATTACCTTTGACGGCTACGCCAATAACATCACCATGAAGGCGGTGGGCTCCAAGCGTTATCAAGTCGTCGTCCGCACGGAGGGCGGTCATTCCTACGGCGCGTTCGGTAACCGCAACGCCATTGCCTATCTTGCGGCGTTGATCGGCGATCTTTATAATATCAAGGTTCCCCCTATGGGCAAGACCACCTATAACGTGGGTCTTATCAGCGGCGGTACCTCCGTCAATACCATCGCCCAGAATGCTGAGATGCTTTATGAGTTCCGCTCCGATGAGCGGGAGTCTCTCGCTATCATGGAAAAGCATTTTAATGCGGCTATTGAATTCCATCGCACCAAGGGCATCGAAATCGAGGTCACCTTGGTGGGAGACCGCCCCTGCGGCGGAGAGCTTGATGCGGCAAAGCATGAGGCGCTGATGGCAAGGGGCGCAGAGGCCATTAAAAACCATTACGGCTATGACGTTGCCTACAAATCCGGCTCCACCGATTGCAATATCCCTCTTTCTATGGGAATTCCGTCCATCTGCCCCGGTGTGGTGATGGGCGGCGGTGCCCATACCCGGGAGGAGTACGTGGAGATCGATAGCTTACTGCCCGGCTTGAAAGCCGCGGCCGAGATGATCCTATATCATTTTTGAGGTGAGATAACATGGCAAAAGTGAAATTTACTGCCGCCGGAGATTCTATGGTGCTCCGGCGTCTACCCGGTGCGTATCCGGGATTTTCCGAACTGAAAGCCTTTATTGAGCGCGGAGATTTCCGCTTTTTGAATATGGAGACCACCATCCATCGGCATGAGACCTACGGCGCCGCCTTGAGCGGAGGAACCTGGTTCTGCTCGCCGCCGGAGGTCTTGGAGGATGCAAAGGAATTTGGGTTCAACGCCCTTTCCACCGCCAATAACCACGCCATGGATTATTCCCATATCGGTCTTCTGAAGACCTTGGACTACGTCCAAAAAGCAGGGTTTCCCAATGCCGGCGTCGGTCGGACGATGGGAGAGGCCTCGGCACCGGTCTATCTGGATACGCCGAACGGGCGGATCGCCATGATCGGCGCCTGCTCCTCTTTTCATCCCGATGCCATGGCAGGGGAGCAGACCCGTAACATGATCGGCAGACCGGGCTTGAACGGCATTCGTTTTAATACCGTTTACCGTCTGCCCGAGGAGCAGTTGGAACAGTTGAAAAAGATTGGCGACGATCTGGGCATCAACGCTGCCAAAGAGATTACCCGTCGGGAGGGGTATTTTCCACCCTTGCCGGAGGGGAAGGTGGAGTTTGGGGAGCTTCTCTTTGAATCGGGGGAGAAAGCCGAGCTTCGCACGAAAGTAAATGAAACGGATATGAAACGGGTGGAGAATTCCATTCGTGAGGCGCTTTATTTTGCCGACTACGTGGTGGTGGCGATGCACTCCCATCAGCCCCGGGACGGCATTAAGGAGAAACCGGCGGAATTCTTTGAGGAGTTTTCCAGGCGGTGTATTGATGCCGGCGCCCACGCCGTCATCGGGACCGGTCCCCACCTTTTGAGACCTATCGAGATCTATAAGGGACGTCCTATCTTCTATTGTCTGGGTGATTTCGTCATTCAGCTTGAAAATATCTTCAAGGCACCTGCCGATATGTACGAAAAGCAGAAAATGGACGGCAACGACGGCTTGGATCTGCTTTTCGACGCCCGGAATGCCGGCGGCACCAAAGGTCTTTGCTATCAGAAGGTCATGTATGAAGCCATCGTTCCGTATTGGGAGATGGAGGACGGCAAGCTGACCAAGCTGGAGCTTCTGCCCATCGAATTGAATTTTGAGCAAGGGCGTTCCATGGGCGGCTGGCCTCGCCCGAAATACGACGACGGCATCATCGAGCGTCTGGCGGAGATGAGCAAGCCTTACGGGACGGAGATCGTGATCGAAAACGGAATTGGGATTGTGAGGTTATAAGCTATGAATTTAGTGCAAGCGGTCGATCAAAACAGACAGTTGATCCTTGATGCGGTGAACTATATCTGGAAAAATCCGGAGACCGGATATCGGGAGTTCAAGACCTCTGCGTATCTGGAAAAGGAATTTGAAAAACTGGGCTATGAGCTGGTGAAATCCGGCAATATCCCCGGCTTTTATGCCGATCTGGAGACCGGGAAGGAGGGACCTGCCGTCCTGATCTTCGGGGAGCTGGACTCCCTCATCTGCTACGACCATCCCGAAGCCGATCCTGAGACCGGTGCGGTGCATTGCTGCGGTCATGCGGCGCAGGCTGCAGCCCTTTTGGGCATTGCGGCGGCTTTGAAAGAGCCGGGTGTCACCGAGGGGCTTTGCGGTAAGATCCGCCTTTGCGCCGTTCCTGCCGAGGAGTTGATCGAGGTGGAATATCGCTCCGAACTGAAAAAGCAGGGAATCATCAGATATTTCGGCGGTAAGTCTGAGTTCTTGTATCGCGGCTTTCTGGACGGCATAGATATCGTTTTTATGGTACATACCTCCTGCGGAGAGAACCTGGGCGGTCGCCTGGGCTCGGTGGGCTGCTTAGCAAAGCGCGTGATCTATAAGGGCAAGTCTGCCCATGCAGGCGGAAGTCCCTGGGATGGCTGTAACGCTCTTTACGCCGCATCCTTGGGGCTTAATGCCATCAATTCCATTCGGGAGACCTTCAAGGAATCGGATCTCATCCGCGTTCATCCCATTATTACCAAGGGCGGTAATGCGGTCAACGCCATTCCAGAGGAGGTCATTATCGAAAGCTACGTGCGCGGCGCGACCTTTGACGCGATTAAAATGAACAATGAAAAGGTCAACCGTGCCCTTTGCGGTGCGGCGCTTTCTTTGGGTGGTAACGTGGAAATTCAGGACACCCCGGGCTATGCGCCCCTCAATAACGATGCCGGTATGATCAAGCTGGCGGCAGACGCCGCTGAGGCGCTGGGCGAACCCTTTGATTTTAAGGATATCAGAGGAACCGGCAGTACCGATATGGGCGAGATCTCCTGCCTTTTCCCGGCCATCCATCCCTATTGCCCCGGTGCCACCGGCACCAGCCACGGGAAGGACTATTTCATTACAGATCCAGACCGTGCCTGCCTGCTCTCTGCCAAGTGGCAGCTGCAGATGGTGACCATGCTGCTGGAGAACGGCGGCGCACGCGCCAAGGAGATCATTGCAAACTATAAGCCGCTCTTTGCGACGAAAGAAGAGTACTTTGCCTACGTGGATGCCATGGCATCCGAGGGCGACCGCATTACCTATTCCGAGGGGAAAGCGGAAATCAGATTATGACAAAAGAGGTGCTTCGGCACCTCTTTTTCTTAAGCTTCTTTAACTTGACAGTATTATTTGGTTTTTATATAATTTAGAAAGAAAGGTAGGGATTAAGATGAATTCGAAATATGAAGCATTATTTACCCCCTGGAAGATCGGGAATGTGGAGATCAAAAACCGCATTGTCATGTGTCCCATGGGCGGTACTTCTCTTTTTGGCTGGTTTGAGCTGACCGGCTGTCATTTCGATAAAGAGGCGGCGAAGCTTTTCCTGGAAAGAGCTAACAATAACGTGGGTCTGATCATCCCCGGGATTGCCCCCTTGCGGGATACCTTCTGGGGCAAGTGGCTTTGGCAGAACCCCAAAATGTTTGAGGAACTGAAGGTCTTTATGGAGGAGATCCACAAGACCGGCGCCAAGCTCTTTATTCAGCTGACTGCCGGTATGGGACGCTCCTGGGCAATCACCGAGCTGGTGGCACCCCTTCATAAGAATAAGCTGACCCGTGCCATCGTGAAGCCTATTATTGATACCTCTCACGAGCTGGCTTCTCCCTCTCCGCAGCCCTCTCGCTGGGCGCATGATATTGAGTGCCCCGAGATGACGGTGGAGCAGATCCACGAGATCATCGAGGCCTTTGCCAAGACCGCCAAGCTCTGCAAAGAGGCCGGGGTGGACGGAGTGGAGGTTCATGCAGTGCATGAGGGTTACCTTCTGGATCAGTTTTCCATCGAGTTCTTTAATAAGCGTACCGACGAATACGGCGGTTCCTTTGAAAACCGCTACCGTTTCGCCGCCGAGGTGGTCAAGGCCATCAAAGAGGCTTGCGGCGAGGATTATCCCGTATCTTTGCGCTATTCCGTGGAGTCCAAAATGAAGGGATTCTGCGAGGGCGCCATGCCCGGCGAGGATTACGTCGAGGTGGGACGCGGCATGGAGGAGTCTGAAAAGGCGGCGAAGTATCTGCAGGATGCCGGCTACGATATGCTCAACGCCGATAACGGTACCTACGATTCCTGGTACTGGGCGCATCCCCCCATGTATATGCCCGAAAACTGCAACCTGGACGACGTGGCGCACATCAAAGAGTTTGTGGATATCCCGGTGGTCTGTGCCGGCAGAATGGACGCGGAAGTAGGCGCTCAAGCGGTCGCCGAGGGAAAGATCGACGCAGTGGGCGTTGCCCGTCAGTTCCTGGTGGATCCTCAGTGGATCACCAAATTGATCGAAGACCGGCTGGAGGATATCAAGCCCTGTATCTGCTGTCATAGCGGCTGCTTTAATTTCTCCTCCTCCAAGGGTCACGCCAATACCCAGGATCTCACTGATACCATGGGTCTTGCACGTTGCGCCCTTAATCCCGAGACCATGCAGTCCAAGAAATACCATCTTGAGCCGGCGAAGAAGCAGAAAAAGATCGCCGTCATCGGCGGCGGTATCGGCGGTATGGAGGCGGCGATCGTTTGCGCCAAGCGCGGTCATACGGTGACCCTTTATGAAAAGACCGATAAGCTGGGCGGCGTCTTTATTGCGGCGGCGGCTCCCTCCTTTAAGGAGAAGGATCGCGCCCTGATCGCCTGGTACATCCGCGAGCTTTCAAAGTATCCCATTGAGTTGAAGATGAATACTGAGATCAAGGATATTGCATCCCTGGATGCAGATGAAGTCATTATCGCCACCGGTGCGGTGGCGAAGAAGATCCCCGTCAAGGGGGCGGAAAAGGCAGTCGAGGCGGTGGACTATCTCCTCGGCAACAAAACGGTAGGGGAGAAGGTGGCCGTCATCGGCGGCGGTCTGACCGGCTGTGAGATCGCCTACGATCTCTATCTGCAGGGGAAAAAGCCGGTGATCGTGGAGATGCAGGACGACCTCATCACCACCAAGGGCATCTGCCTTGCCAATACCAGCTTTTTACGTGATTTCTTCAAGACCAATCAGGTGCCGGTCTATCTGGAGACCGGACTTTCTGAGATTAAAGACGGCGCGGTCGTCTTGAAGGATAAAGAGGGCAAGATCTTTGAGGTGGAGGCGGAGTCCGTCGTTCTTTCGGTGGGCTACAATCCGGCGCCCCTTGCCAAAAGGAGCCGCCACGTCCATATCCTTGGCGATGCTTGTAAGGTGGGTAATCTTCGTACCGTCATCTGGCAGGCATGGGATATTGCAATGAAGTTATAAAAAAGTATTTACGGAGCTCTCCGCCCATAGGACGGAGAGCTTTTTGTGTCTCCAAAAATGAATAATATGCATAATTCTTTGCATAAACCAGAGGTTTTGGTCTAATTTTATACAAAACCGGCATTTTTTTATTATAAATAACTGTCAAACTGCTAAAAAGCGCGTTTTTATGAAAAAAATGCTTGCATTATATGCAGGGGTATGTTAGAATTTATTCATTGATTTTTGAATTTTATTCAATCGGAGGAAATTACAATGAACAAAGAGAACATCAAAAAGGTCGTATTGGCTTATTCCGGTGGTTTGGATACTTCCATCATCATTCCCTGGCTGAAAGAGAACTATAATAACTGCGAAGTCATCGCTGTTTCCGGTAACGTGGGTCAGGCCGATGAGCTGGAGGGTCTGGAGGAGAAGGCACTCAAGACCGGTGCTTCCAAGCTGTACGTCGAGGATCTGAACGAGGAGTTCGTTCAGGATTTCGTATTTCCTGCAGTCAAAGCAGGTGCAATCTATGAAAATTATCTCCTGGGTACTTCCCTGGCTCGT
>JAZNVY010000008.1:0-6274 GCA_045593105.1 Eubacteriales bacterium | reverse complement strand
GTATTCCATGGGTCTCCAGAAACTCATCCGTCAACCCGTAAACATCCGGGAGCAAAATTTGCGGCATCAGTAGCATCCGTCTTCTCCTCATCATTTAATTGATAACAGTATAACAAAGTTTGATTGTAAATTCAAGAATTATCGTGTATAATAGAACTATTAAATACCGAAAGGTCGGATCAAAATGAAACTGAACGTATCCAAAGAACAGCGAAGCTGGGGTCTCGTCGCCTTTTTCGTACTGGCCGGCGCGGCGGTCTTTATCGCCGTCCTGCTCAATCTGAATCGGGTGACCGGCGTCATCCGAACGGTGCTCTCCCTCTTCGTGCCGTTCTATATTGGCTTTGCCATCGCCTATCTTTTAAACCCCATCATGAAGTTTTGGGAAGATAAAGTGCTCCGCAAGGTCAAAAAGCCGCAGACCAAACGAACGCTGGCGATGGTCATCACCTACGCCCTCTTTTTGGTCGTCGTCGGCGGCGCGCTGGCGTACCTCCTGCCCCGGCTTGTCGCCAGCCTGACCAAGCTGGCAAACGAGATCCCCGGCTATTATAACGCCTTCACGAAGAATACGACGGAATTCATCGAAGCCCACCCGGACATCAACGAGGTCTACCAGCGCTATTCCGCCCAAATCCAGGACGCCATCGGCAAATTGGTCAATTATCTGACCGGCTATCTCAGCGACCTTCTGCCTAAAGTGGCAAACGCCACCCTGCAGGTGGGCAGTACCTTGATCAATATCTTCGTCGGCATCGTCATCTCGATCTATCTCTTGATCGATAAGGAAAAACTCATCGCCCAATGCAAAAAGGTCTTGAGCTTTGTCTTCAAAAAGGAAAAGCGGTACCAAAAGGTTCTGACCGTCGGCAAGGTAACCCACGAAAAGACCCTGAACTATATCACCGGACGGCTTTTGGACTCCCTCATCGTCGCCGTTATCACCTATCTTTTTATGGCGATCTTCCGGGTGCCCTACGCCCTTCTTTCCGCCCTCTCGGTGGGCATCTTTAATACCATCCCCTACTTCGGCTCCTGGCTGGGCGCCATTCCGCCCACCCTCATCGTCTTGATCACCAAGCCCTCGGTGCTGATCCCCTATCTAATCTTCATCATCCTCTTGGAGCAGCTGGACGGCAACGTCATCGGTCCCAAGATCCAGGGCAAGCAGTTAGGGCTCTCCGCCCTCTGGATCATCTTCGCCATCTTCCTCTTTGGAGGTATCTTCGGCTTCTTCGGTATGGTGCTCGGCGTCCCCCTCTTCGCCGTCATCTACTACTTCGTCAATGCTGCCATTAACGACGGTCTGGAAAACCAAGGCAAATCCACCGACACCGCCGACTACGCCGCCCCCGAAGACCGCGAGATCATCGAAAAGGATTGACCTCCGTCACGTTGCCGCAAGGCATCATATCGCATCGCAGATATATCGCATACAAAGTATATATCGCAAAAGCCATAAGGCTTTTATATCGCAAAAAAGGATGAACTTTCCCTTTGGAAAGTTCATCCTTTTTATATTATTCAATGGGCGTATTATTCAAAATTTGTAAAAACCGCACCGCATCAAAGACCGTCACCTTGCCGTCACCATTGATATCGGCTTCTTCGTCGGTGAGTTCTACATCATGGCCGTCGATATGCTTCAGCAACCGGACGGCATGAGCAATACCAAGAGTCATGTCCACATAGCCACACTTAGAGCAGATGCCATTTTCAAGGGAATGCCCAAATAAAGGCAACACCTTGATATAATCCCGATCGCAAATAGTGCAATGATTGGTGATAGAGCCATCTGCCGTACAAGTGGCAGACACGATGACGTCCTCCCCTGCCGGAGTATGCTCCGTCAGCTCATAGGGATTGCTATTATTCAAAGCATAAGTATGCCCGGCAGAATCTTCGTGTACCATTAAAGTGGCATTATCATCGAATGCATCCGTACCAACGGACATAACGGTATAGGGAATGGTCACTGATGTCAGTCCGGTACAACCATAAAAGGCACTACCACCAATGCTGGTGACGCTATCCGGAATGATCACCGAAGTCAGTCCGGCACACTCAAAAAAGGCATAATCATCAATGGTAGTCGCCTTGGTGATCACCACCGTTTTTAAGGATGAAGGAACGCAAATACTGTTGTACGAATAATATGCACCGCCAAAGATAGAACCCAAGTAAGTAGAGCCGCTCCCATCCAAGTTAGTTCCCACAAAGGGCAAGGTCATTGACTCCAGATTGTCACAACCACAAAAAGCAGTATCCCAAATATTGGTGACGCTATCCGGGACGGTGATGGAAGTCAGTCCGGTGCAACCACTAAAGGTATAAGAAGAAAGGGTGGTGATGCCATCCGGGATGGTGATGGAAGTCAGTCTGGAGCAATTCTCAAAGGCACTGCACCCAAGGTCGGCTACGCTGTCCGGGACAGCGATAGAGGTCAGTCCGGTGCAATTATAAAAGGCATAAGGCCCAACGCTGGTGACACCATCCGGAATGATGATGGAGGTCAATCCCGAGCAACCCCAAAAAGTTGCTTCTTCAATGCTGGTGACACCATCCGGGATATTCACCGATGACAGTCCGGTACAACTCATAAAGGCACCAAGCCCGATGTAGGTCACGCCATCCGGAATCTTCATCGACGTCAGTCCGGTGCAACCTTCAAAGGCACGCTCCCCAATGCTGGTCACGCTATCCGGAATGGTGATGGAGGTCAAGCCGGTGCATTCATAAAAGGCATAATCTTCAATGCTGGTCACGCTATCCGGGATAGTGATGGAAGTCAGTCCGGTACATTCATAAAAGGCAACAGCCCCAATGTTGGTAACACCATCTTCGATAATGACATTAGTGACGCCGATCTTAGTGTAATGATAAATCCAAGGTGCTGAAGTCGATGAATGATCACCCATCGCACCGTTACCGGAGATGGTCAAGAGACCGCTATCGGTCAAACTCCAGGTACAATCTCCGGTGGTGCCGGAGGAAGCCGCACTTGCCGGTAAAGCAAAGCCAAAGGGCAAGTCAATGGGAAACGGCACCATCATAGATACCGCCAAAACCATTACCATTAGAAATGATAAAAACTTTTTCATTGATACATTCTCCAATCATTGAATTATGCTCGTTTTACGGAGCATAATTAAATTATACTCGTTTTATCGACAATTGTCAAGATAACGACCATAAGATATCCTAATACCGGAGGGATCAATATGATATCTTACGAACCGTTTTATAAGACAATGAAAGAAAAAGGCATCTCCTCCTACCGCTTGATCAAGGAATACGGAGTCAGCCGCAGTCTGCTGGATCGCTTAAAGCACGACCGCCCCATCAGCACCGTCACGCTGAACGATCTCTGCCGGATCCTGCAATGCCGAGTGGAAGACATCCTCGTCTATACAGAAGAATAAAAACCGCAAGGAAACACAACGTTCCTTGCGGTTTTATTAATTAATATCCCCAATCTTTTAAATTCCAGTTATCACCCTTATTCTTGACTAATATCCAAGAATAATAATGTGTATCTCCGGGAGAAAGTGGACCGTTTTTATAAAAAGGACTCACGGTGAAGCGCGAAGAAAAAACAATTGCTTCCTCTGCCTCATACTGCTTTTTCCACTCGTCAGCCTGTTTTAAAGACTCTTCTTCATCATAGGTCAATTCCTTTAGTGTACATCCATCAAAACCCTTTGAAAACTGATGGAGTATCTCATTCGCCGCTGCTCGAAGTTCTTCATTTGAATAAAGTTCCGATTCTCCTATCGTGATTTGGACATCATCAACCTCACCACGACTGCAACCAACCGCTATAATCAAAAAGAACATAAGAAGTATGCAAAAACCAATCTTTCTTTTCACGAATGACACCTCCTGTCCATTTTTATTATAACAGATTATCCCGTGTTTTTTCTTTAAGATTTACTTAATCTTTCAGTTCAACCACAGTAATCCCCGAGTCTCCCTCACCATAGGCACCCAATCTAAAAGACTTCACCAAAGGATGGGTCTTTAAGAATTGGTGCACGCCGGAGCGGAGGGCGCCGGTGCCCTTGCCGTGGATGATGGTGACGGAATGGAGATGATCCAAAAGAGCGGTGTCCAGGAAAAGGTCGATCTTTTCCTCCGCATCCAGGATGGTCTCCCCCCGAAGATCCAGCTCGCTTTTTGCCATAGAATGAGACTCCATCCGTTGCACCCGGGTGGAGGTGACTTTTTGCTTCTTTTCTTCCTCTTTGGGAGCGAAAAGTTCTTTTTTGCTGATCTTCAAGCGGATGCCGTCGCAGTCCACCTGCACCTGCTCGCCCAGAATGGCAAGGATATTGCCGTGGCGGTTCATTTTGGCGACGAAGACGCGCATTCCCACCTTCAGCTGACCCTGGATCTCCTCCCCCTTTCGGGCGGCAGTCGGCTCGTTGCCGAGATGATCCAAAAGCCGGGCAGAGCCGCTCTTGACGCCGCTCCGCAATGCTTGCGCGGTAGCTTTATCCAGCTTATCCTGCTTTTCTTTCAGTTCTTTCATAAAAGCATCTGCCTGACGGCGCGCGGTCTCCACCAAATTCCGCGCCTTTCTCTGGGCGTCCGCCACCTCCCGGTCGGCTCCGGCAAGAAGCTTTTTCCGCTCCTCTGCCAAAGCGTCCCGTTCTTTTTTGAGCGCCAGCCGCTCCTCGCCCAAAGAAGCAAGCCGCTCCTGAAGGCGGTTTTGCTCCTGCTGCAGTCGGTCGATGACCTGCTCCAGCTGGCGGTCATTCTCTCCCACCCGGTGCTCTGCATCCCGGATGACCTCCTCCGAGAGCCCTAAATGCCGGGAGATCTCAAAGGCGTAGGACTTGCCGGGAATTCCCACCTGCAACCGATAGGTAGGACTTAACGTTCCTAAATCAAAGGCAAAGGACGCATTCTGCACCCCCTCATGGGAGAGGGCATAGGTCTTAAGTTCCGTATAATGGGTGGTCGCCGCCACGTAGGAGCCGCCCCGGCGAAGCCGCTCGATGACCGAGACCGCCAGCGCCGCACCCTCCACCGGGTCGGTGCCGTTACCCAATTCATCGAAAAGCACCAAGCTTTCGCTGTCGCTATGCTGCATAATATTGCGGATATTCTTCAAATGGGAGGAGAAGGTGGAAAGGGATTGCTCGATGGACTGCTCGTCCCCAATATCCGCATACACCCGATCGAAGATATAAAGCTTCGCCTCCTCCGCCGGCACCGGAAATCCGGCCTTTGCCATCAGCGTGAGAAGACCCAAGGTCTTCAAAAAGACCGTCTTACCGCCGGTATTAGGACCGGTGATGACGATGGTATCAATGCCGCCACCCATGGCAATATCCAAGGGCACCATGGTCTCCTTAGGGATCATGGGATGGCGCGCGCCCTTAATGTCGATGGTTTTATCCTTCGTCAAGACAGGCGGCGTACAATGGGCATCACCGGCATACTTCGCCTTGGCAAATACCATGTCCAGCGCCACAATCGCTTTATAGGAAGTCAGAAGCGGTACGGCGATCTCGGTGATCTTCTGGGTCAATTCCTCCAGGATCCGGGCGATCTCCGCCTTTTCCTCCGCCTCTAATTTACGGATCTGGTTATTCCCCTCCACCACAAAGAACGGCTCGATAAAGAGGGTGCCGCCGCTATTGGAGGTATCATGCAAAAGACCCTTGACCTCGCCCCGGTTATCTGCCCGGACGGGGACGACGTAGCGGTCGTACCGCAAGGTCACGATGGGCTCCTGCAAGGACTTCGCCACCTCGGGCGTCCGGATGTACTTTTCCAGCTGGCTCTTGATGCCGTTGGCAGTAGAGGTGATCTTCCGCCGAATGGACGCCAGCGCCGGCGAAGCGTCGTCTGCGATCAGCTCCTCGGTGATAAAGGTGCGGTCGATCTGCTCATAAAGCTTCCGATCCTCATAAAGCTGACCGAAAAATAGATCCAGCGAGGGGGTATCAAAATTCTTGTCTCCATAATAGCGCAGAAGATCCTGACCGGTCTTTAACAGCTTGCCGGCGGCCATCAGCTCGATGCTGCCAAGGGTGATCCCTTTCCCGGCCTTGCTGATATAGAGCGGCAGATTTTCCGATAACCGATTGAGCGGAAACCGAGGGCTCCGCTCCAAAAGCTGCATTGCCGCCGCAGTCTGCTCGATCTGCAACTGGGCGCAGGGCGCCGAAAAGAGCGGCAAAAGCTCTCTGAGGCGATTGGCCGCCTCCTCGGTGACGCACCGCTTGGCCGCCTGCTCCAGCACCTTGAAATATTCCAAAGCCGT
>JAZNVY010000007.1:0-5316 GCA_045593105.1 Eubacteriales bacterium | reverse complement strand
ATGCGTCGATCTCTGCACCGTCCTCCAGGACGGTGACTTCGTGGATGCTGACGGTGATGACGGACATCAGCATCGAAAGAACCAACACGCCGGAAACGACGGTGGTGGGGATGCGGTGCTTGCCGGCAAAGCCAAGGGCTTTCTCTGCAAAGCGCCGGGTGTGCTCCAACGCCACCTTGGTCAGCGCTTTTGCTTTCTGCCAAAGCTCCCGGAGCATTTCTTTTATCGTAGTCATAAAACTCTCCTTCATTCGTGGCAGGAATTGAAAAATTTTCCTGTCCTTAGTTTGGATTCGTCTTTTCCATTTTATGCAATTTATGATCCGGAAAATTACATTTTGAGATCAAAAAATTACAAAACCGTAACATAGTATAGCCTAAAATCGTCGAATTGTCAAGTTTTCGGGCAAAAAAGTTACAGAGCTGTAACTATTTTGGCAAAAAAAGAGAACGCACCCCAAGAGATGGGGTGCGTTCTTGCAAAGTGACACAAGATGTATCAATAGGTCATGGGTAAAACATAGCGGCAAACGGCGATGAATTGCAAAACTGAGCCGCATAATGCAAATAAATGCCAGAAAAAATGACTGAAGGTCATGCGAAGATGATACAAAAGCAGACCGGCAGAATAAAAGATACCGCCGCCCAAGAGATAAAAGAAACCGGCAGGGTCGATGGTGCGGATCAGAGGGTAGAGGGCGATGATGATCGCCCAGCCCATGACGAGATAGATGAGACTGGAGATTTTTTTAAACCGATCCAGGGAGATGGCACCCAGGGTGATGCCGACGGCGGCGATGCCCCATTGGATGCCAAAGATGGTCCAGCCCAAAGCCCCCTGCAAAGCAATCAGCGCCACCGGCGTATAGGTGCCGGCGATGAGCAGAAAGATGGTGGCGTGATCCAATACGCGAAAGACCTTTCGCGCCCCCCGATGGGTCAAGGCATGGGAGAGGGTGGAGATGGTATAGAGAATGGTGAGGGATGCGCCGTAGATGGCGGAGGCCACCACCGACCAGGCGTTACCGTTTCGGGCGGAGAGGGTCACCATATAGATCAGTGAGAAGATGCCGAATAAGGCACCGGCTCCATGGATGAGGGCGGAGAGCAGATCCTCTTTTTTAGAATAGTAAATGGGGGTGACACGTTCTTTTTTATTCATTTTGCGCACCTACCAAGATTTGATCGGCGGCCAGGGCGAAAAAGGCACCGTGGGTATAGGGACCTTCCGGTAAAACCTCCGGCCCTTGGCCAAAGCGCTCGGTCAGAACCTGGCGCAGATCGGCCTGGCTGGCAGGGTCGTTCGGACGAAGGGTCTTCCAGCCTAACCGTTCGGCGGCCAGCGCGGCGGCGCCGGCATAGGGATGAGAGGGCTTCATATCCCGGCAGGGTGCTTTCTTTTGGGCGATCAATTCAATCCGCTTAGCGGCACCCTCACGACCGTAGGCCATCATCACCAAAGCACCGCGGGTGAGAGGGGTATCGGGACGCAGGGTGTTATCGCGGAAGGCGACGCACCAGCCCTCTTTTAATAATGCTTCGGCATTTTTATCCGTCGTGTCGGCAAAGGGGGAGCGCGCCAGCAACTCGTCTACCGTTACGACTTGATAGCCGTAGCGCTTTAAGAGTTCCAGCTGCTTGCGAAGACCGTCCGCCACCGGAGAGCGGCGCGCCATATTATAGCCGTCCTTTTGGAAGATGATCTGACCGCAAAGGGCGTCCGGGTCTTCTTCTAAAAGCCGCTCCATAGGCTTCCAGGTGGCCTCCACCTCTGCTTCGTAGGTGGAGAGCGGAAGCCAGCCTGCGCCGTCGTAAGAGGCGGCCAGGTATTGATAGTCCATCAGGGCGTAGGCGTCGTAGGCGGAATAACCGCCGGCGATCCGATCCACGTAGTGAGGCGGACGGGAAAGACCGATGGTATAACCCCATTTTTCTTGCAGGGTGCGGTGCATTTCCTGCAGATCGTCCACCACTTCCCGAAGATCAGTCATATGATGACGCCGGGCGTAGACAATATTCTTCCGCCCCCAAAGGACGTGCTTCCAGGTATGGCTGGTGATCTGATGGCCGGCGTTCAGCAGGCGATCCACCAACTCCGGACAATGGGCGACGCCGCCCTCTTCATCCTTTTGAAAGTCGGGATAGTGGTCGTAGGCAGTGCCGCCCCAAGCGGCAGTGCCCTCCTTGCCGGGGACGTCCGGATAGTTGCCGGAGGTATCGCCAATGACGTCGAAGGTTCCTTTGGCACCAAACTCTTCCAGGGTCTCGGTCAGTACCAACGTCAGCGGCTTTCCGCCAAACCGATCCGGATTGGCAGGCTGGCGGCAGGGACCGTCGTCGAAGGTCATGGCGCAGATCCGCTCCGGGGTAGCAACGCGCTCAATGCGGCGCACCGGGGAGAGGTAGACCGGCGTATGTGCCTTGATCTGTTCCTGATAGCGATGCTTAAGTTTTTTTGCAATCCCAATGCACTGGGTGATCAGCGACATTTGAAAACTCCTTTGATAGAATATATTAGTAGAAAGAGAAGGCCGATACAGAGGTTTTTAATTCCTCCCATTCTGCGCCTGCGCGCAAATTGAGAAAGCCCGATCCTGGAAGGGGCGGTCTCCCTTTTGCAATAGCCGCGGCATTCCCCTCGGAGAATGGCAGTCTTCAGCGCAGGAAGGGTCTTTTCTTGTACAGTGATCTCCGTATAAGCATTGCCCACCTCGTGAATAGAATGGGCGTCGCTTCCGCCGACACCGGGCAGTTTTTCTTCGTCTGCCAGAGCGTAGGCGAGGATATTGGCACCTTTATACTTATAGGGCGCCCGGGCATTGGCCGTCTCGATGGCGTCGATGCCTTGGGGGACGGTGCGCTCGAATACCTTTTGATAAGGGTGCGCCAGCACCGCAATGCCGCCGCACCGATGGATCTCATCAATGGCTTGGGCAGCAGTCTGCATGGGCTTGACCGTCGGCGTTTCTTCTAAAAAAAGACCGGTGATATGCCCTTCGTCGGTGCTGAATTCACAGCCGGGGATGAGGAGGATCCCCTCCGCCTCCGGCAGGCTTTGAAAATAATTGTGGTCGGTTACCGCGATGGCGTCCAGACCTCTTTTTTGGGCGGCGGCGATCAGTTCCGAAAGGGTCTGCCGTCCGTCGATGGAAGCGTCGGTGTGGGTATGAAGATCGGCTTTGATATTCATGATTGACCTCCCCGATGCAAAATATCTTTATAGTACTCGCCTGCCGGTTTGGGGTCGGAGCAGCGGAAAAGTCCGTCTTTGACCGATGGATCGAAGAAGTCCAGCACGGCGGAACAAGCAAGGCGCGGTTTACCGGCCTTTAAATAGCGCAACCCTGCCAGCAGGTCGGAGGGGAAGAAGGTCATTTTTTTGCCGGCGATGAAATGATTTTCCGGAACGGTAACCGTTTGCCGGGGGTTGCCTTGATTCCAGGCGGCGGCAAACCAGGCGTAGGGCAGGGTACTCTCCGCTACCGCGGTAAGGGGAAAGCTGCCCCAGATCCGGGGATTACACTCCAAAAGACGATTTTTTCCGTCGGCGCCCTCTTTGAATTCAAACATGGCAAGTCCGGAAAATTCCGTAGCGGCAATAAGCTTCTTCGCTTCCTCGATAGGCGGGTCCATTGAAACACAACAGGAGGAGGGACCGCCGGAGATGGGATATTCACGCAGGCGGCGGTGACCGATATAGGCGAGAATTTCCCCTTTTTCGGCCATGACCGAGCAGCCGGAGCCGCCACCGGACAGGTATTCCTGGATCACCGGTTTTTCGCCGCTCAGCTGCTCAAAGTGCGCCCATGCATCCAGGGCTTCCTCTTTGGTATGGCAGATGCGGTAGCGCTCCGCCGCCGAAAGCCCCAGCTTTTCGCCGCAGATCGGCTTGACCACGCAGGGCGTGGCGATCGTTTCGGGGGTGTATTCCAGCGGCACCGGTACGCCGAGTGTGTCGGCTAACTGATGCAGTTCACGCTTGCTATTGAAAAGGGCAATTTGCTCCGGCGTGCCGATGCAAAGGCCGGCCACCTCGGCAAAACGCGCGGTTTGCTTTGCCAGCATCTGCAACGTCGCCGCACCCACAGGCAGAAGTGCCGGCTTGCAGGCGTGCTCCTGCCCCAGCTGCTCCGCCAGGCGGTAGAGGGCGTCTTCATAGCCTTCCGCCGGCAGGGTGAAATGCCGGGTGACATATTTCGAGCGTGCGCCCGGCAGATGGGGATAGATTTCTTTTTCGCAGGTATAGATCAGGACGCCGGACTTCGCCAAAGCGCGGATCAGCGCCGGCGACATTCGATAATGCACATCGGTGATCAGAGCAACCATCCCGGCGCCCCCTTTCTTTTAAAAATAGCTTAGGAAAGATATTTGACGGTTCGCTCGATGGCGTCCTTGGAATTCTTCCAATCTTCCTTGGCGTAGCGGTAGTCAAACTTTTTGCAGAACCAATCCAGATCCTCTTTGAGGGTCTCCAGATATTTTTTATTACAGCCGGTCACGTCCGCAGCGAACGCCGCCCGCTCCTTTTTGGGAAGGGTCTTTTCCGCCATGGCCAAAAGCCGGGCGGAATGGGTCTTACAGAAATATTCCTGCTCCCGAAGTAGTTTGCGGAAGTCCTCCTCGGCGGCGTAGAGATAACAGATATTATCCAGCACCCGACCCATGAAAAGGCTCATTCGGCTACAGAGATAGCAGGTCTTGCGCGCCTCCTCGTATGCACCGGAGGCTTTCTTTCCGTCCCCTTTGAAAAGCTTGCCTTCCAGCTCCGCAATATGGGTGGAGAGCATCAGCGCCATAGGCAGTTTATTGCCGGAGGTGAAGAGCTTTTCAAGATGATTTTTGCAAAAGCCTTTCTTATTGGTCTCTTTACGCGTGTCCGGCTCCATCATAGCGGCGCCCAAGATCCGCTCGATCTCGTCCTTTTCCAGGAGATTGCGGAGGGTGCAGATGGGGCATCCGCATTTTTCGGAGAATGCTTCTTTGATTTTGATGGAATAAATCTTTTCTGCCATGGCTTTTCCTTTCTGTAACACAATGCCGCCCCGTTTCATAGGATACTTTGAATAACGAAGAAGGAGGGTACGGCTCATGTGTGGTTGCTTCAACGATCTGTTTGAGAATAACGGTTGCTTGGTGCTGATCCTTATTGTTATCCTGCTCTGGTGCTGCTGCAATAACTGATCAACCCCTGCGAAAAACACCCCCTGCCCCCGGGCAGGGGGTGTTTTTTATTTCATCTTCTTATTATACTATATTTAAGAAAATAGGTCAACTGGGAAATCAAAGACCGCCGTTACCCCAATTCATTTGGGGTAAC
>JAZNVY010000006.1:0-3611 GCA_045593105.1 Eubacteriales bacterium | reverse complement strand
TCCGTTTGCTGCAGCACCTGCTTAGCACGCGCCACGCGCTGCTCGCCTAAGCTACCTTCGTCGTCGATGCCCGGGGTATCGATGATGACTACGGGTCCTAAGGGCAAAAGCTCCATGGTTTTTCTGACCGGATCGGTGGTGGTTCCTTTAACATCCGATACCAATGAGAGCTTTTGGCCGGTGACGGCGTTGACCAGGCTGGATTTACCGGCGTTTCGTAAGCCGAAGAAACCGATATGGATCCGTTCGGCGGAAACCGTTGTGTTTAAACTCATAAGATACTCCTTTAGAAGCGGAAGTCACGACGGTTGGAATTCTTAATGGCTTCCACATTGTCTTTGGCGATGGCTTTGACCTTTTCCTTGGGGATCTTTTCCAGCTCGCGGTCGATCAGCTTAAAGCCACTTTCTTGGGTCTCGGGGCTGGCGTAATCCACCAGATATTCACTGAGGGTCATTAATGCATTGGGATGGCAACAGTTGAGGATCTGACCGTTTTTGCAAAGGCTCATAAACCGATCGCCGGTTCGGCCTTCGCGGTAGCAAGCGGTGCAGAAGGAGGGGATAAAGCCCAGATCCATCAGCCAATGGACGACTTCGTCCAGGGTGCGCTGATCGGAAACGTCGAATTGCTCGGAATCGTGGGGACGCTCCTCTTCGGTATAACCGCCCACAGAGGTACGGGAAGCACCGCTGATCTGGGAAATACCTAATTCCAGGGCACGGGCACGGACCTGCTCGCTTTCACGGGTGGAAATGATCATGCCGGTATAGGGGACGGCAATGCGGATGCAGGCGATGATCTTGGCAAAGATGTCGTCGGGGATGCCGTTGTCAAATACGCCCGGATCAATGTCGTCAGCACGCTTGATGCGCGGTACGCTGATGGTATGGGGACCAACGCCGTGGACAGCTTCCAAGTGCTCGGCGTGCATCAAAAGACCGGCAAATTCATACTGATAGCCCTCCAGACCAAAGAGGACACCCAGACCCACGTCGTCAATGCCACCTTCCATGGCGCGATCCATGGCTTCGGTATGATAAGCGTAATCGTGCTTGGGACCGGTGGGATGCAGTTCTAAGTAGCTTTCTTTATTGTAGGTTTCCTGGAAGAGGATATAGGTGCCGATTCCGGCATCCTTCAGCTTACGGTAGTTTTCCACCGTGGTAGCGGCAATATTGACGTTGACGCGACGAATGGCACCGTTTTTATGCTGAATACTGTAGATGGTCTTGATGGACTCCAAAATGTATTCAATGGGGTTATGAACCGGATCTTCGCCGGCCTCGATGGCCAGCCGCTTATGACCCATATCCTGCAGGGCGATCACTTCTTGTTTGATCTCTTCCTGGGTCAGCTTTTTACGGGCAATATGCTTATTTTTCAGATGATAGGGGCAATAAACACAGCCGTTGACGCAATAATTGGAAAGATAGAGGGGGGCAAACATGACAATACGGTTGCCGTAAAAGGCCTGCTTGATCTCACGCGCCAGGGCATACATTTCTTCCACCTTTTCCGGAATATCGCACGCCAGAAGAACCGAGGCTTCCCGGTGGGTCAGACCGGCGCAATGAACGCCGTCCTCTGTCTTTTTCGGGCGTGCCTTCTCCAAAAGGCTGTCGATCAAGGCGACGTTATGCTTATTTTCTTCTGCATAACGGATGGTGTCTAAGATTTCATCATGGGAGATGAATTCTTCGGCGACTAAGGATTTGGGATCGTAGTTTTTCATGTTATTTCCTCTCTTTCACGTCACCGCGCGCGGTGACAACTTGATAGCCGATGGCGTTCATACGGCGTTCTAATTCGTTTTTACACTCCGCCGACTCGGTGCCGGTGCAGAGCTTGTTGTTATACAATTCGTATTTTTTTCGCGTGGAAGCAGGGGATAGATTGGGCATCACCACGTTAGCGCCGGCCAAGATCCCCAATTCCCGTCCCTCCGGATGGATGGTGCCCAAAGCGGTGGTGGCCGGTAAGAGCAGGGTGGGAGAGATCAAGCGCAGAAGGGAAAGCAGATAGAGCGTCAGCTCCATGGAGCCGGCCGGATACTCTGCAAAGGGGGTGGCATGGTGGGGGATAAAAGGCCCGATTCCACACATGGCAGGTTGGAATTCTTCAATGAACTTGAGATCTTTTGCAAGATGCTCGGCGGTTTGATAGGGAGAGCCTACCATAAAGCCGCAGCCCACTTGGTAGCCCAGCTCCTTTAAGTCCTTAAGACACTGCATCCGGTTTTCATGAGAAAGCTCTGCCGGGTGCAGTTTTTCATAATGTGCTCTGTCTGCCGTTTCGTGACGGAGCAGATAGCGGTCGGCACCGGCTTCCCGCAGTAATCGATAGCTTTCCCGGCTGCGCTCACCCAGGGAAAGGGTGACGGCACATTCCGGATAGCGTTCTTTGATGGATTTAATGAGTGAAACAAGGCGATCGTCGGTGAAATAAGGATCCTCGCCTCCTTGGAGGACGAAGGTGCGAAAGCCTAAGGAATAGCCTTCCCGGCAGCAATCGAGGATCTCCTCTTCGCTCAGTCTGTATCGGGAGCATTGGGCGTTTCCGCTTCGAATTCCGCAATAAAGGCAGTTGTTCCGGCAAATATTGCTGATCTCGATCAGCCCCCGTATGTAGACCTCTGTCCCATAGATGGACTGCCGGATGGCGACTGCTTTTTCAGCGGCGTATCGGGCAAGCTCCGGCGTGTGGCTTTCGATGAGCGTTTGGTATTCTTTTAAGGAAAGGCGATGCTCCCGGCTTAATTTATCAATTAAATTATTCATGGGGGAATACCACGTTGGAATAAGCCGTCTTGACGCTGACGCCCTGCAATTTACCGATCTTGCCGGAAAGGGTGCTGATCACGTCTTGAGGTGCATCTACGGCAACGCTCAAAATACTGATATTTCCCTTGCGGTAGGGCAGACCCATACGGCCAATGATATATTGCCCGTATTGATGCAGAATGGCATTCAACTCCTCTGCAGAGTTCAGATTCTCTACAATGATCGCAATTAAAGCAATTCTTGTCTCCATAAATCCTCCTTAAGTGACAGGGAACGGATTATTCTTGTCACCTTAGGGTGACAAGAGTCGAACTTGTTACGGTTTCTCTCGCCGCCTTTTTCCACCCTGCTCGCGCTCATTTTTGTAAGGCGGCAGCCTTACTGCAAATATCACGCTTCACCTTTCAAAAAAACTCGGCAGAGAGAAACTCTCCGACCTGCAAAATAAATATTTTTTTGGAGAGGCGAAGCCGAAGAACGCAGTAATACTGCCGTATTACAAGTGATGAGGCAAGAAAAAACGAAAAAATATTATTTTGAAGGCGTGACAGGTTCAACTCTTGTCACCCTAAATAAAAAACTGCGCCCGAAAAAGACGCAGTTAACCCAATCAATATTAACGCATCTTTCATCTCAATTTTTATTTCGATGTCAGATTACCTATATTATATCATGGTATATGGAAAATTGCAATAAAAAAAGACGATTGCTTTTGCAATCGTCTTTTTTGGCTGGGATAGCAGGACTCGAACCTGCGGAATGATGGAGTCAGAATCCATTGCCTTACCAGCTTGGCTATATCCCAACGACGCTCAATATTATAACAAA
>JAZNVY010000005.1:0-4443 GCA_045593105.1 Eubacteriales bacterium | reverse complement strand
TTAGTAAGTTTTAAAGGCAAGGAAAAACTGAGCATAAAATCAATATGCACCTTTAGCTCAGTTGGTAGTTGCGACTGCGAAGCGCTGCCCTTTGGCAGATAAAGCGAGCAGGTTAGCAGCTGCAACAACACAAAAAATATCGAGCGAAAGCGAAGAATTTTTTGATGTTGTAAAGGTCTCGCTGATTAAAACTTAGCTTAGTAAGTTTAAAAGGCAAGGAAAAACTGAGCATAAAATCAATATGCACCTTTAGCTCAGTTGGTAGAGCAACTGACTCTTAATCAGTGGGTCCCGGGTTCGAGTCCCTGAAGGTGCACCAAAAGAAAAACCACCCAAAACGGGGTGGTTTTTCTTTTGGTGTACCTTTCCTCCCTCCGGTCAGACGGGCAAAAGCGTCGCTTCTTACTGCTCGCGTTTTGCCTCGCAGGGACAAGCGGTCTATAAAAGGCTCCCCTGAAATAGTCAATAGTTAGTAGACACAAAAAAGACGAATTAAGCTGCCAGTTCGATCCTGTATCGGACTGGCGGTTTTATAATTTTAATTCAGAATTTTTCGTTCTCTTCCAGCGTATAGTTTTATAAAAGGGGGCATCATTATGAAAAAGATCCTATTGACTACCAGCGGTCAGCCGCCGGCGCATTATATCCGGGCGCTGAAGGCGGTTGGTGCGGAGCCGTGGGTGGCGGCGACAGACGTGGATCTGAACGTATTCGACGGCTTGATCCTTTGCGGCGGCGGAGATCCGGAACCGGCGCTCTTTGGGCAAAAAAATCAGGGGAGCTACGGCATTTCCCGGGAACGGGATCAGCTGGAGCTCTCCTGTATTCATCATTTTTTAAAAGAAAAGAAACCCATTTTGGGGATCTGCCGCGGCAATCAGATGCTGAATATCGCCTTTGGCGGCACCTTGATCCAGCATTTGCCCAACGCGGAAAACCATATCGCCCCGGGGCAGGATATTTATCACGATCTGCAAGTGGATGGCGTTCTGAAAAAGCTTTACGGCCGAAAACTGCGTGCTAATAGCAGCCATCACCAGGCGGTCGATCGGATCGGTCATGGCTTAAAGGTCTTGGCGGTGGCACCGGACGGCGTGGTGGAATGCTTGGCGCATGAGCATCTGCCGGTTTTGGGGGTTCAGTTCCATCCGGAACGGATGGAAAACGGTCTGCCGATCTTTGAACTGTTTTTAAAGAATTGTTAATGGCGGCAATGGAGATCGTTCCGAACCATTTCAGCGAGGATGGAAATGAAATCTCCGTTGGTGGGCTTGCCGGTTTTCTCCCGAACCTTATGGCCAAAGTGTTCGTAAATATAGGAAATGTCGCCGTATTCAAAGGCCTTTTCCACTGCCGTGCGGATGCAACGCTCAATATTTCCGTAGGGCTTTTGATGGATCAACCCAATCTCTGTATAGAGCCCCAAGATCAGATTTTGTAATAGATCCGGCTTGTATAGTAAGATCTCCGTGGCGTCCAGAAGATAGACGAACCCATGGATGGTCATCGGCATCTGCATCCGGAGCAGTATTTTTCTGGCGCAGCCGCGGATAAGAGGTTCTGCGGTAATCGGATCACCTTGATGGAGGCGGAGCTGAAGGTATTTTTTCATCTGCGTCACGCAGTAGGCATAATCAACAGGCGTGAGGAGGAAGAGATCGCCGCCGTTGTTATAAAAACTGTTGGCGATGGTGTCGTTCTTGCTGTTGCTGACGACGATCTTGATCAGCGGATGGTCGATCTCCCATTCTAACCGCTTGGTGATTTCATCACAGTTCATTCCCGGCAGAAAGGGATCCATGATCAAAACGTCCGGCTTGCAGGTGCGGCATAAAGTCATTGCGTCTGCCGCCGTCCGACCGACGGCCAGGATCTTACAGCCGTATGCCGAAAACCGTTCGGAAGTGATCTTCGCTTCCAACGGGTCTGATTGTACAATGATAACTTTAAACCGCACAGCTTTTCCTTTACTCACATTGTTTTTGATAGTTTAAGTATAGCAGATAAGACGGAAGGGTTCAACGATAGTTTTCGCCAAAAATGTCGAATGGGGGTGAAAAAAGCCATAAGATGAGGTAAAAATAAAAAAATCGCAACTTTCACAGGATTTTTTTCATAAATATATTGACATTTGCAAAATTTGAGGGTATAATAATCAAGCATTAAAAAAAGGCCCCTTGGTCAAGCGGCTAAGACGTCAGCCTCTCACGCTGAAATCGGGAGTTCGATTCTCCCAGGGGTCACCAAGATATTCCTCCTTAGCTCAGTCGGTAGAGCATGCGGCTGTTAACCGCAGGGTCGTTGGTTCGAGTCCAACAGGGGGAGCCAAAAAATAAAGCACTTCTTCGGAAGTGCTTTATTTTTATCCAATCCGAAGGATTGGCATGTAATCTCGCGTTAGCGAGTATGTAATCCGTTTGCTTTACAAACGGTATGTCATCAAAGCGGAAGTTTTGTATGTATTTTCCTTCGGATTGATTACATACATTTCTTTGAAATGATTACATCCAACACTTCGTGTTGATTACATACAAGGCTTCGCCTTGATTTATATCTTGTTCTCTGCTATACTATTAGTGAGGTGAGAATATGAAAGATAATCCGCTACTTAAAAATGCTGAACAGTTAGCTTTTGATATCGAAAATCTTTGTAAAACTTTAGAATATAAAAGAAATTCAAATATTATTTTTCAGATTCGCAAATCTTCCTCAAGTGTTTTTGCAAATATCACCGAAGCTCAATATCCTCAAAGTTTACCGGATATGCTCTCTAAATTCAAAATTGCTCGTAAAGAATGTGTTGAAACAGAAAGTTGGTTAAAACTCTTATATTCTAATAATTCTATTGATGAAATAACTTTCAAGAAATATAGAAATCTTTGCGGTAGAATTCAAAGAATGTTAACATCTTCTTGTATTACTATTGAAAATAAAATAGAGAAAAAACAAAAGCCGTGAAATTCACGGCTTTTTTATATTTCTTCATCCTCTATATACTGCATTATGTCTTCAACTTTGCATTTTAAGATTTTACAAAACATTTCTATTGTGTGTGTACTTACGCTTTCATTTCGTTTTAATCGAGTTATTTGACCTGGGCTAATTCCATATTTCTTTATGAGTGTATATTGCGTAACGCCTTTTTCTTTCATAGTCTGCCATAGTTTATCATAGGAAATCATAATTTTCAATCCTCCCTATTGACATAATAACCGAATTTGGTATATAATCACATTAACCAATATCGGTCAATGCATAGAGGGAGCGAAGAAAATGAAGTATTGTTCAAAATGTGGGAAAGAGTTATTAGACGAAGCCGTTATTTGTGTGGTGTGTGGTTGTGCTATTGAAAATGTAACGATAAAACGAACTGAAAAGAAACCTCGCAAATCAAAATTAATGTTTTGTATGAATTATGATTTGTTTTTACATATGTTTTTCAGTGTTATATCGTTTGTTCTTCTTTTTGTTGATTATTTTTGTGGCGAATATGATGGCACTATAAGAAGTGTAGGTGCTTTTGTAAACATATTTAATGATCTTTATGAAGGTGAGATGGCTGACTTTGCATTACTAATTTCGATTGTAATGTATAGTATTTTTGTGTTGTGTAATATTACTTTTTCTTTTGTTGAATTCTTCAAAAAAAGAAATTATGGTATTATAAAAATAATTTGCAGTGTTTCGATGATAACATTTGTTGTTAATAATATAATATCCTTTTTATCTTTCGAGAACACCTTTGTAATGCATTGGTTTTATGTGGAAATAGTTGTTTTGATTTTTACTGTTATTATCTCAATATTAAATACTTTCGGTATTTATATAATAAAAAAGAGGGAGACAGAGAAATGAAATACTGTACACATTGCGGAAAAGAATTGCTTGATGAAGCGGTAATATGCGTTGGATGCGGATGTCCGGTTAACAGTCAAAATGCTCGAACAGCAAATAATGCGCCGGTTGATGGCGCGGCATTGGTAAATACTTTAGCGCAAAGAGTTAACACAAACGGTATTATCTGGCTTGTTATTGGAATACTGCAAATTTTAGGCGGTATTTTTATAAATTGGTTTTTACTTATAGTTGGTGTTTTGAATATCATTTCTTCTATTCAAGATATGCAATATAGTAAAGCCCTATTGGAAAATCCCGCCGGTATTGTTGCAAAATTTGAACCGATAACAGGGCCGATAATAACATTAGTTTATAATCTTGTGATCGGCGGCGTCATCGGTGTGGTAGGCTCTATATATTATTTTGTTGCTATTAGAAATTATGTTATGGAAAACAAGCAGTATTTTGCAAGCTTAGATGCTGAAAAATAAAGAAAATCAGGTTTTTAGACCGGTTCCATTTTGAGTGTCGGTCCCAAAAGAATAAAGACCATCGAAAGATGGTCTTTATTTTTTTGCCTTCCCTTGCCGGGCCAGGGCCCGGCAA
>JAZNVY010000004.1:0-3605 GCA_045593105.1 Eubacteriales bacterium | reverse complement strand
CGCCAACAACCATTCCTTATCCAGTCCGTAGGTCAAAAACTCCGTCCCATTATCATTAAACTCCCATCCAAAAAACACCCGAAGTCCATATCTTTCGCCGGCGGTCTTCATCTTTTCATAGCCCTTCGAAAGACCATCAACCCATCGCTCCCAAGGCAGATCTCGATCAACAGCGGTATTTCCGCCATAAAAATGATCTGTTACAACGACGCCACGATATCCTTTTTCGGCATATAAAGTAGCCAACTCCTCGCCGGAGATGGATGCACATCGGCTCCCTTCTGCCGTATGGCAATGCATTTCATATAAATACATTTCTAATTCTTCCCTCTTAAAACTTTATAAGCATCCGGTCCAAGAAGCAATCTTCCCCATTCTCGAAGCAACGATTCATTTATATAATGATAACGGCAACGGCCGCCGTATTCTTCGAGCTGCATTAAAAACAGTGAGAACTCCGGGCTGGCTGTAAGATCGCTTTGAAACGAAAGTGCAATATAGTAGCAGTCCCCATAATAGTACAGTTCACTTTGCACCGGGGTGTAACGATCCAGTTTCTCCATGAATTTCAAAACGTCTGTACCGCCATTTAATCTAAAAATATACACCTCTATATCACTACGGTCTGTCTTGTCAAATTCAATTTTTTCCAATCCGTCCGCATCCATTTTACTCAGCAAAATATAATAGGTGCGCGAGACGCCCGGTACAACCTCAATCATAACGCGACAGTCCTGAAAATTGACGCCGGTCTGATCATAAGTCTTTTGAATCAACTCGTAAATAAATGTCCGGGAATGCGGATCATCATAATTGATCTTTTCAAAAGGAAGCCCATAAAACTCAATATCCTGATCTTCCATCAGGATCTTTACCCTGTTTTCATCCAAAACCTTTACCAGCATCTATATTCCCTCCTATCGTTCTCTTATATAATATGAAATCAAGGGGCAGCCGTTACAGTTGCCCCTTGATCCGCTCCATTGCACCTTTTTCCAGTCTGGAGACCTGCGCTTGAGAAATCCCCACCTCTTCCGCCACCTCCATCTGCGTCTTACCGTCCAGAAAACGAAGTTCAATAATAGTCTTTTCACGTTCCGGCAGTTTTTTGATCGCATCTTTGATTAAGATCTCATCCAACCAATCGTCTCCGCCGCTGCCATCACTCACTTGATCCATCACATAGATGGCATCGTTTCCATCGGAATAAACCGGTTCAAACAGCGAGATCGGATCTACGATCGCCTCCAGCGCCATCACAACGTCCTCTTTTCGCACTTCTAATTCTTTGGCGATTTCCGCAACGGTGGGTTCTCTGCTTTTTTCGTTAGCCAATCGTTCTTTCACCGTCAGCGCCCGATAAGCAAGGTCCCTTGTGGAGCGAGAAACACGCACCATATTATTATCACGAAGATACCGCCTGATCTCGCCCAAAATCATCGGTACACCATAGGTACTGAACCGCAGTCCCAGACTGATATCAAAATTATCAATACTTTTGATTAAGCCAATGCACCCCACCTGAAACAGATCGTCCATGCTCTCTCCTCGACCGGAAAACCGCTGAACCAAGGACAGTACAAGACGAAGATTTCCTTCCACAAACTGATCCTTTGCCTTTTTATCACCGGCCTTGATCCTACGCAGCAATTCATTCTTCTCATCATTGGAAAGAATGGGTAGTTTTGAAGTGTCCACACCACTGATCACAACCTTATTAAGCATCGTTGCCTCCTTCACCTTTTATCCTCATTATTTCCATCTTTCCGCGCTCTTATACGAACGAAGAAAAGAGAAAAACATATGATAAAAGGAGGTGATCATATGAAATTCAAAACTTTTTGCGCCGCCAACAGCGGCGAAGGATTCCATTCATTATTCCATTCAATAATTGACGAAAAGAAACAGCAGGTTTATTACATAAAAGGCGGCCCGGGCTGCGGAAAAAGCACCCTGCTTAAGCAATTAGCAGAAAAAGCCGAAGACGCCGAACTCATTTATTGCTCAGGCGATCCCGGCAGCCTGGACGGAGTCGTCCTTCCAAGGCAAAATACAGTCATTATTGACGCAACCGCTCCCCATAGCCACGAACCGATTTATCCGGGAGTTGGCGGAAATATCATCGATCTTGGAATTGGATGGGAGCCTCAAAAAATGAGTAAGGCGGCGATCATTCAGAAGATTGACGCAAAAAAATCCATCTATAAAAGCTGTTATGCGCTACTCAAAGGCGCAAAATCCATCCAAGATGGCGTTTATTCGCCCTTGGAAAAACATTTATCTATTTCTAAAATCAAAACGGCTGCCGATAAATTGCTCCGCCAAAACGCATTGTGGGAAAAGACGGATCGTTACGCCCGGGTCACAAGGCGTTTTTTATCCGGCATTTCTCCTGACGGACGTATCACCTTCTGCGACACCTTTCTGCAGCTGGGAAAAAATATCATTATTTTAGAAGATCGCTGGATGGTCAGCCACGTCATGCTCTCTATTTTAGAGCAGCATCTGACCGAAAACGGTATCGATCATATCAACTGCTATCATCCGTTATTCGGAGAATCACGTCTTCAGCATCTGATCGTACCGGACGTCAATCTCTCCATCATCACTCGCGACGGACTCTTTCCCTTGGAGATTCCAGAGGAAAGCATTGTGCGCAAGATCAACCTCCAAGGAATGATGGAAAAAACTTATATTGATCAACATAAGAATAAACTGGCATTCATTAAACGAATTGAACGGGAGCTCCTCAATCTTGCTACAGATAAATTAAACGAAGCACGGAAACTTCATCTAGAAATCGAACAGGAATATGCAAAAGGAACTGATTTTTCGAAAGCCGATCAACTTAAAGAAAAATTAATCAATAATATCTTTGCTCAACCTTGATTTTAAAGGCGAAATATGTTAAAATCTTCATGATTACGTTAAGAACCAAGGAGAACCAAAATGAAACTAATATCCTTTGCTGTTCCTTGCTACAACAGCGAAAGTTATATGCATCGTTGCGTGGATTCCTTACTTATCGGCGGTGACAAAGTGGAGATCATCCTCGTCAACGACGGATCCTCTGACCGCACCGGCGAGATTGCCGATGAATATCAGGCAAAGTATCCCGGTATCGTGAAGGTCGTACATAAAGAAAACGGCGGACACGGTTCCGGAATCATGGCTGGTCTTGCCGAAGCGGAAGGCATTTATTATAAGGTCGTTGATTCAGACGACTGGGCGGATGCAGAGTCACTCCAACGCATTTTAAAGTTGATCGAAAGCTTTATGGATCGTGGGAACCTCATTGATCTTATTGTTTGCAATTACGTCTATGAGCACGAAGAGAGAAACACCCACACCATTCACTATCGCGGCATCTTCCCGAGAGGCCGGGAATTCACCTGGTCGGAATGCGGAGCATTTGATATGACGCGGTATATGATCATGCATTCGGTCTTTTATCGCACGGAGCTTGTGCGAGAGAGTGATCTTCAAATTCCGCTCCACACCTTCTATGTGGATAACATTTTCCTTTATTCTCCCCTGCCCCTTGTCAATTCAATCTACTATTGTGACACGGATTTTTATCGCTATTTCATCGGACGCGCAGATCA
>JAZNVY010000003.1:0-4627 GCA_045593105.1 Eubacteriales bacterium | reverse complement strand
GAAACCGTAGAGGAAGCAAAGGCAAGATTAAAGAAAGAGAATAAATAAAATGAAAAAACAGCGGCAGGGAGAAAAATCTCCCTGCCGCTGTTTTCATACTTTAAAAGTCTGCGCTTCAACGACAGAAGCATACAGCAAAACAAGTCCGGCACTAAACAATGCCCCACCGACGATATCCGTCAGCCAATGAACTCCGGAAACGAGTCGGCCAATGACCATGAAAGCAATAAATGCGATGATCACGATACAAAGAACTCTTCGAAGCGCGCCGCTCTTGATGCGCTTCATAAATTGAAGAATGGCCGTCGGCATCACACACATAGTCAGCATCGTCGTGGAAGATGGGTAAGAGGCTTCCAAGCATCCGTTTATCAGCACCGGCCGATAATTGATCACGACATGCTCGAAAAAGAAAAACGTCGCCATGGTCACGATATAAAATAGCCCTAAAGCCAGAATGTCGAAGTCCACCTTGCAAATGCTTTTTCGCTTGATCCATTGCAGAAGTCCTAATACGCCAAAGCCCATACACACCCCGATTGGCACCAGACCGAGCCAATCCGTTACGTTGTATAAAGCCAACCGCACGCCCGTCAGATCATGAACGAGGCCATTGATGCCGGCAAGTCCGACGGAAGAGTCACGGGGACCGATCGGCCTGACGTCTACACAAGACACCACCGCCGTCCACATAACAAACGCCGCTAACAATATCGTTGAAACAACGATGCCTTTTTTGCTTTTTTTCATTTTCTTTACCGTCCTTTTTGTATTTTGGCTTTCGCCTATATACAAGTCTAAGGAACCGGAGCGAAAAACGAAAGAATTCAGCCGTCACGTTCGCGACACGCTTCGTATCATTGCCGTTTTATCAGCATAAACGCCTTGATAATCAAAAACACAAAGGTAAAAACCGCCGCATAGGGTTGCTGACTTACGATGAAAAGACATACCCCGACAGAGCTTAATACAAGCGATAAAACCGCCTTGCTCCGTACCCAAAGCCTTTGGCGGAAATTTTGCAGAGCAAGGGTCGAAACACCCAGCGTGATCACGACGCACAGGTACACTAAAAACGCCACTCTTAAATAGGGCTGAATCCCCTTCAACGCAAGGAGCGAAACCTCTTGTATCACCCCGTCGGCTTCTTTCCCAAAGAACGGCAGAAACAGCAATAACGCCATGGCGCAATCCAGCAAGCCGAAAACCAAGTCGCGGATCGTGCTCTCTTTTTCCTTATGATCCGTCTCAGCAATGGCCAGTATTTCTTCGCTCGACAGCAGTTCATCCAAGGAAACGGAGAAGTACTTTGCTATCGCCTTCAGCGACTCTATATTGGGAAATCCGCGACCGGATTCCCATTTGGAGATCGCCGTTCGGGACACATACAAAACCTCTGCGAGCTCTTCCTGCGTAAGACCTTTTTTCTTCCTGAGCTCTTGCAATTTTTTATTGAATTCCATTATCATTCACCACCGTTTCGTTTCAAAGCATGGCATGGTTATGAGTTTAGAGTTATAAATTTGGCTCCGCCAAATGTTATGACATGATTGCCTAGTAAAAGACAATTTTGCCGCAAGGCAAATCATAACACGGCGGAGCCGTCTATAACTTATAACTTGCCCAAAGGGCAATCATAGTTGATTTTGCTTCGCAAAATCATTCCCACTCGATGGTGCCGGTGGGCTTCGGGGTCAAATCATAGAGAACGCGGTTGATGCCTTCCACTTCCGCCGTGATACGTGCTACAATCTTATGCAGAACGGCATAGGGAATCTCTTCCACGGTAGCGGTCATGGCATCCTTCGTATTGACGGCGCGGAGGATGGCAGGCCAGCCTTCATAGCGGCTTTCTTCCTTGACGCCCACGCTCTTGATATCGGGGATCACCACGAAATACTGCCAAACCTTTTCGGCAAGTCCGTTTTTATCGAACTCCTCGCGCAGGATCGCATCCGCCTCACGCAGTGCATGGAGGCGGTCACGGGTGATGGCACCCAAGCAGCGAACTCCCAGGCCGGGGCCGGGGAACGGCTGACGGTAGACCATCTTATGGGGCAGGCCAAGCGCCTCGCCCACGACGCGAACCTCGTCTTTAAAGAGCAATTTGACCGGCTCTACCAATTCAAACTGCAGGTCTTCCGGCAGGCCGCCCACGTTATGATGGGATTTGACCGCCTTCTTACCCTCTGCCTGCTTAATACTTTCCAAAATATCGGGGTAGATCGTACCCTGGGCAAGGAAGGAAATATCCTCCAGCTTTCTGGCTTCATCGGCAAAAACGTTGATAAACTCTGCACCGATGATCTTTCTCTTGGTCTCGGGGTCCGCTACATCCTTCAAAAGATTCAAAAACCGATCAGTGGCATCCACATAGATCAGATTGGCATCCAGGCCGTCCTTAAACACTTTGATCACGCTCTCGGACTCATCCTTCCGCATCAGTCCGTGGTTCACGTGAACACAGACCAGCTGCTTCCCGATCGCCTTGATCAAAAGAGCCGCCACAACGGAAGAGTCCACACCGCCGGAAAGGGCCAGCAGAACCTTTTTATCTCCAACCTGGGCACGAATTGCCTCTACCTGCTCAGCGATAAAAGCATCTGCCAATTCCTTGGTGGTAATACGAGCCATAGACTCGGGACGAACATTACAATCCATTCTATTTTTCCTCCTTATGATCAGTTGGTATAGTTATCAAAGTAGCCCTGCACCAATACGACGGGCGTTCCTTTATCGCCGGAGCCGCTGGTCAGGTCACATAGGGAGCCGATCAGGTCGGTCAACTGACGGGGGGTAGTGCCCTGAGCCGCCATATTGCCCACCAAGCTGGAGCCGTCCTTTGCTTTAATAGACTCGGAAATTGCCTTTTTCAGTTCTTCACCGGAAAGATCCTTATAATCGTTATCAGCCAGATACTTCAGCTTCAGCTCGTTGGGAGTACCGATCAAGCCGTCGGTGAAAGCGGGAGAAACAACGGGATCCGCCAGTTCCCAGATCTTACCCTTAGGATCCTTAAAAGCACCGTCGCCATAGACCATGACTTCCACGTGCTTACCGGTCTCTTTCAGTACGCGTGCCTGAACGTCCAGCACCAAGTCCTTACACTCACGGGGGAAAAGCTTGATCTTATCCTCAGTGGACTTATTGGAGCCCAGAAGGCCATACTTTTCATTGCAGCCGCTTCCGTTTACGGGCGCGTTTAAAATCTCATCCAGACCGCAAACGACCTTGGCACCGTTCTCCAGCAGGATCCGCTTGGTACGGGCACGGGTATGAATGTCACAGTTGATGATATGATCAGCATAGTCGAGGATCGCCTTAGCCTGGTTAGCAAAGATGATCTCCACCTCAGCGCCGCAGGAACGAACCAGATCGGCATAAAGCTCTACGTAGTCCACACCGGTGAACTCCAGCTTCTGCACGCCAAACACTTCGCGATAACGCTCCAAAGAAAGAACGTCAGAATAGGGGTTAATGCCGGCTTCGTCGATCAGATCGAGAGTTGCCAGGGAATTTCCCACCTCATCGGTCGGATAGCTCAGCATGATGACAACCTTTTTACAGCCCTTTGCGATACCACGCAAACAGATAGAAAAACGGTTTCGGGAGAGGATGGGGAAAATAATACCGACGGTGCCGCCGCCCAGCTTTGCCTTGACGTCGGCAGCGATATCGTCCACAGTCGCATAGTTGCCCTGGGCTCTTGCTACGATCGACTCGGTCATGGCAATGACGTCGCGATCTCTCAATTCAAATCCGTCGGATTTGCCGGCAGCCAGTACGCTTTCCGTTACGATGGCGGCCAGATCGTCGCCCTCACGGATGATAGGGCAGCGAATGCCCCGAGAGATTGTACCCACTCTGCGTTCTTTTGTTTCCATTGTTTTCAGATCCCTTCTTTAAATAAACAGAAAATTAAAAAACTACCAAAAAATATTTTACTGCACAAAATGCTGTAAATCAACATTTTTTTGTAAAATTTCTTCAAAAAAATGATCTTAAGTTATTCAAAAAGCGGGGTAGAGAAATACCGCTCGGCGGTATCCGGGAGGACGGTGATCACCGTCTTGCCTTTCCCCAGCTTTTTCGCCAGCTTCATCGCGGCAGCCACATTGGTGCCGCTACTGATGCCACACATGATGCCTTCTTTGGCCGCAAGATCCTTGGATGCCTGAATAGCCTCCTCGTCCTTAACGATACAAAGATCATCATAGATCTCCTGGTTCAGAATGGCCGGAATAACGCCGTCGCCGATTCCCATCTGCACGTGGGTACCGATGGAACCGCCGGAAAGGATGGCTGCATTTTCGGGCTCCACCGCCCAGATCGTCATATCGGGGTTGGCGGCTTTTAAGGTCTCGCCAATACCGGTGATGGTACCGCCGGTACCGATCCCGGAGCAAAAGCCATGGATCGGCTTTCCCACCTGCTTCAAAATCTCCATGCCGGTCTGCTGACGCTGGATCGCCGGATTAGCCGGGTTTTCAAACTGCTGAGGAACGAAGACCTTCGGGTCTTCCTCCTTCATCCGCAAAGCCAACGCCAGGCATTCTTCGATACAGGCGCCGATATTGCCGGCGTCATGCACCAAGATCACTTCTGCGCCATAATGACGCACCAGCTT
>JAZNVY010000002.1:0-2363 GCA_045593105.1 Eubacteriales bacterium | reverse complement strand
AACAGGCATGGTCAGTTCTTCCAGCACGTCCAGCAGCACGCGGACGGTGTCGGCGGCAGTAAAGACGGGCACATTGTTCTCCACAGCCCGCCGGCGGATCTGGTAGCCGTCCTTTGCCTGATCAGCGGAGTTGATGTCGCGGGTATTGATGACATAAGCGATGTGACCCTGACGCAGTGCGTTGGGGATATCCTCGCTGCCATCGCTGATCTTCTTCAGAATGCGGGTACGGATGCCGTTTGCCTTGAGGAACTTGGCAGTACCCTCGGTTGCCTCGATGTTGAAACCAAGGTTGTAGAAGCGGCGAATGATGGGCAGGATCTCGTCCTTATCCTTGTCTGCCACGGTAGCGAAGACAGTACCGTAGTTCTGCACCTGCATACCGGATGCGATCAGAGCCTTGTACAGCGCGCGATTCATCTTATCGTCGTAACCGATGGCCTCACCGGTGCAGTTCATCTCGGGAGAAAGATAAGCATCCAAGCCCTGAATCTTGCTGAAGCAGAAGACGGCAACCTTGACGTAGCAACGCTTTTTCTCTTCGGGATAAATATCAAAGATACCCTGCTCCTTCAAACTCTTGCCCAGGATGACCTCAGTGGCGATATCTGCCAGACTGTAGCCGGTAGCCTTGGAGAGGAAGGGCACCGTCCGGCTGGAACGGGGATTGACCTCGATGATAAAGACGTTATCGTCCTTATCCACGATAAACTGAATATTGTAAAGACCGATGATACCAATGCCGAGACCCAGTTTTTTAGCATACTGCAGGATCACGCCCTTGACCTTATCAGAGATGCTGAAGGTGGGATAGACGCTGATGGAGTCACCGGAATGGACGCCGGTACGCTCGACCAGTTCCATGATACCGGGCACGAAGACGTCCTTGCCGTCGCAGATGGCGTCCACCTCTACCTCTTTACCGGAGATATACTTATCCACCAATACCGGCTTGTCCTCGTCGATCTCAACAGCGGTCTTGAGGTAGTTGCGGAGCTGTGCCTCATCGGCGACGATCTGCATGGCGCGACCGCCCAATACGAAGGAGGGACGAACCAATACGGGATAGCCGATCTCCTCGGCGGCCTTAACGCCGTCCTCGATCTTAGTGACCGCCTTGCCCTTGGGCTGAGGAATATTAAGGCTGCGGAGGATCCGCTCGAAGCTGCCGCGATCCTCAGCACGCTCGATGGCAGCGCAGTCGGTACCGATGATCTTGACGCCCCGTGCCATCAAAGGCTCTGCTAAGTTGATGGCGGTCTGACCGCCCAGAGAAGCGATGACGCCGATGGGCTTTTCAAACTCGATGATGTTCATGACGTCCTCGGTGGTCAACGGCTCGAAATAAAGCTTATCGGAGCAGGTATAGTCGGTGGAAACGGTTTCGGGGTTGTTGTTGATGATGATCGCCTCGTAACCGGAGTTCTTAATGGTGGTCACTGCATGAACGGTGGAGTAGTCGAATTCCACACCCTGACCGATACGGATGGGACCTGCACCCAGCACCACGATCTTCTTGCGTTCGGTCAGTACCGAAGCGTTCTCGCCCTGATAGGAAGAATAGAAGTACGGAATATAGGCGTTGGTATGGCAGGTATCCACCATGCGGTAGACCGGCATCAAGCCCTTTTCCTTCCGGGTGTTATAAACGTCCAGCTCGGTGGTTTTCCAGAGCTTGGCAATAAACTTATCGGAGAAGCCCATAGTCTTGGCTTCCTTGAGGACGGCGAAATCGCCCCGATTAGCGGCAACCTTTTTCTCCATCTCCACGATCCGGGCAAAGGCCTCCAGGAAATAGGCGGTGATCTTGGTCACCTCATGCAGCTTCTCGATGGTCTCACCGCGGCGCATCAGCTCGCAGACGGCGAAAATATTATCGTCGCGGAAAACTTGAATATATTCGTAAAGCTCCTCATTGGTCTTCTCATCGAATTTCGGCAGATGGTAGTGGCAGGCGCCGATCTCCAGGGAACGGACCGACTTCAAAAGACACTCTTCCAAAGTGGAACCGATACCCATGACCTCGCCGGTAGCCTTCATCTGGGTGCCCAAGGTATTGGGCGCTGCGGCGAATTTATCAAAGGGGAAACGAGGCAGCTTGGCCACCACGTAGTCCAGCGACGGCTCGAAAGCGGCGGTGGTGTTGGCAATGGCGATATCCTCCAGCGCCATGCCCACAGTCGGATCGTAGCCATGTCGTTCTGTGGGCCAAGGAGTTGGATTGACCTGTTGTCTTCCTAAGACCGCTTGGCCTCCGACTTTATCAAAGGGGAAACGAGGCAGCTTGGCCACCACGTAGTCCAGCGACGGCTCGAAAGCGGCGGTGGTGTTGGCAATGGCGATATCCTCCAGCGCCATGCCCA
>JAZNVY010000001.1:0-3364 GCA_045593105.1 Eubacteriales bacterium | reverse complement strand
ATCACCGAGCGGGGCACCCACGAGGAGCTTTTGGAAAAGGATGGCTATTATGCGGAGATCTACCGCATTGCCCATCAGGACGAGGAGGTGGAGAGCCATGGCTAAACGCAATACTTACGGGGTGGACGAAAGCCTTGAGACCCCTTTTAATATCAAAAACTTTTTACGTTGCGCTCCCTACATCAAGCGCAACATCAAGCCCTTGATCGGTGCCTTGATCTGCAGTATCCTCACCACCGTCTTCGGGCTTTTAGGACCCACCTATACCCAGATCATCATCGACGATCTCATTCCCAATAAAAACATTCGGGGCGTCGTCATTGTGGCGCTTCTCTATTTTCTGACCTTAGTACTGGCAGAGGCCTTCACCTTCGTCCAGACCATCTTCACCCGCAAGGCCGGCCACCAGATCATCCACGAGATCCGCGCCGACATCTTTTCTCATATTCAAAAGCTTTCCTTCAACTATTTCGACAGCCGTCCCCGGGGCAAGATCCTGGTCCGGGTGGTCAACTACGTCAATAGTGTTTCAGACTTTTTGTCCGGCGGCTTGGTCAATATCGTCGTCCAGGGACTGACGGTGGTGCTGATCCTCTTCTTCATGCTGAGCCTCAGTCCAAAACTGACCCTCTGCGTCCTGGCCGGACTTCCCTTTGTCGTTTTGTACCTGGTACTGATCAAAAAACGCCAGCGTAAGGCCTGGACGGATTGGAGTGCCAAAAACTCCAACGCCACCGCCTACGTCAGCGAATCCATCAGCGGTATGCAGATCACCCAGGCCTTTAACCGGGAAAAGGTCAACCGGGGCATCTATGCGGAATTAGTGGATAAGCTCAATAAAGCGCAATATAAAGCCTCGTCCATTAATTTCATCATGACCCTGCTCATCGGCAACATCATGCGGATCGTCGTCTGCTTCCTTTATTTCGCGGCGATCATGCTCTTCACCGAGGAGCAATACGCGCCCGGCGTCATCATCGCCATGGCGGCCTATGCCAACCGGTTCTGGGGTCCCATCCAGTCTATTGCCGATATTTATAACCAATTGGTCAATACCGGCTCTTATCTGGAGCGGATCTTTGATACCTTAGACGAAAAGATCGATATTAAAGACGAGCCGGACGCCAAAGATCTGCCGCAGATCACCGGTCAGGTGGACTATGAAGACGTCACCTTCGCCTATGAAGAGGGCATCAACATTCTGGAGCATATCAATCTCCACGCCGATCCCGGTCAGAGCATTGCCTTGGTAGGCCCCACCGGTGCCGGCAAGAGCACTATTGTCAATATCCTTTGCCGCTTCTATGATATTCAAGGCGGCAAGATCAAGCTGGACGGACACGATATCCGTCACGCCACCCTCCAGTCGCTCCGAAGCCAGATGGGCATCATGCTGCAAGATAGTTTTATCTTCACCGGCACCATCCGAGATAACATCCGCTACGGTAAGCTGGACGCCACCGATGAGGAGATCATTGCCGCCGCCAAGACGGTCTGCGCCCATGACTTTATCATGAACACCGAAAACGGCTACGATACCGAGGTCAACGAAAAGGGATCCACCCTCTCTGCCGGTCAGCGTCAGCTGATCTGCTTTGCCCGGACGGTGCTTTCCGATCCGAGAATTTTGATTTTGGACGAGGCCACCTCCTCCATCGACACCGAGACGGAAAAGCTGGTACAGGAAGGCATCGCCAACCTTTTGAAAGGGCGCACCTCCTTTATCATCGCCCATCGGCTTTCTACCATTGCCGGATGCGATAAGATCCTGTATATTGCCGATAAGGGCATCCAGGAAGAGGGCACCCACGAAGAATTATTGGAAAAACAAGGGCTTTACTATAGTCTTTATACCGCACAAATGGAAGAAAAAGAAGAAAAAGGAGAACCATCATGCAAGTAGGATTTTCAAGAATTGACGTAACCCCCCAGCTGGGAACCCCCCTGACCGGCTATTATACCCTCCGGATCTCCGACGGCGTCCTGGATCCCATCCAGTTGAATGCCATCGCTCTGACTGAGGGAGAGGAGACCGCCGTCATTATCACCGGGGACTTTATGTATATGACTGAGCCTGCCGTCACGCCCATCCGTGCGCTGATCGAAAAAGAGTGCGGCATCCCTGCCGACCGTATTCTGATGCAGGCCATCCATCAGCACACCTCCACCACCCCGGGCAATGCTTTCCTGGCAGTGACCGACGAGATCTATAATAAGATGCTGGAGAGAAAATACGTAGACGTGGTAAACATGGCCTTGGCAGACCGCAAGGAAGCCAAGATCTCCGTGGCGCAGAAAGAGACGGCAGAGCCCATCTCCTTTATCCGCCGTTACCGTATGAAGGACGGCAGCTGTAAGACCAATCCCAAGCCCTGCAATAACGATATTCTGCATCCCTTGGGAAATGCCGATAATACCGTCCGTCTGGTCAAGATCGAGCGTGAAGGCGCGAAGGATATTGCTTTGGTCGGCTTCGCCACCCATCCCGACGTCATTGGCGGCACCAAGTTTTCTGCCGACTGGCCCGGCTGGGTACGCCGTCTGACCGAGGAAGCACTCCCCGGCGTTTCCTGCATCCTGGTCAACGGATGCCAGGGCGATACCAACCACTTCGATCCCAATAAACCCCGTTTCGGCGCAGACGATTTTGACGGCAAATACGCTCATAGCCGGAAGATGGGTCAGCTGATCACCGACGTAGTGACCGAGCTTTGGGACAAGACCGAAGAAACCGAGGTCCATACCCTCAGTGCCGACGTTAAAATGATCAGCATCCCTTCTAATACCAAGGGTGTCGAGCGCGTAGAAGAATGTAAAAAGCTGCTGGAGCTTTATCAGCAGGGTCTGCCCTTGCCGGAAGGTACCGACCTGATTCCCGGCGAGATCCGCCGGATCTCTCGCATGGAAAATCTCCATGTTTTGCAAAAGATCCCCGTATCCATGGTAGCCTTCGGTAAGATCGCCGTGATCGGCTACGGCGGTGAGCCCTTCACCGAGTATGCCGACGTCCTGCGAGAAGCAGAGCCCGATCTCTTTATTCTGACCGCCTGCAACGGCAACGGCGCCCAGGGCTATCTTCCCAGTCTATCCGCCTTTAACGAAGGCGGCTACGAAGCCCGGACGACCAACTTCATCGAGATCACCCCTCCCACTCTGCAGGGTGTGGCCAAGGATATGATCCGCGAGCACAAAGCAAAGATCTAACTAAAAAGAAAAACGGTTCGTTTGAGGCACACTCCGTAAGGAAGTGTGCCTCAGCTATATTCGTGCAAAGCACGAGCGATATATCTACGATGCGATATGCGGTATAACCGCGCGATATACGGCTTCGCCGTGTGAAAAGCACGAATATAATATCGCAAAA